>JAAYNN010000020.1 GCA_012520835.1 Dehalococcoidales bacterium | reverse complement strand
TTAATACCCCTCATCCCCTCCGCCACAAAATCGGCCAGAAGATGCAATCCAGCACCATCGTATGGAAGGCGAAATAGCCGCTGCCGACGGCTGCCAGTATAAAAGCCGTCCCTTCGTTTCCTTCCTGTATGCTGAGTATTGCCCAGTAGAGAGCGCAGGAGAATAACGCCGCCATCAAGAGCACCGCCCGCAACCAAATCCACGTCGATTTTTCAGGCACCAGCGCCATCTTGCTGGTTAACGGCATCCGGAAAGCCGAAAAGCCCAGCATGCCGATGAAGATGATGTAAAAAATCCAGTAGCCGAGCGAGCCGGCGATTACAACGCTGTCGGGAGCCACCACGAAAAGCAGGAAATAGAGGATGAAGAAATAACCGACTGCCGAGAGCAGCATCGAAATGTAATAGACCGGACGGGCTTTTTGCGGCATTTCTCCCCATAATCTATCCGCCGAGCCTCCCCTGCCGCGTATATCCAGTACGTAGCTGCCGAGGACGGCAGCCCCGCCGATAACGTTGATTATAATGAGAATAATCTGTTCCATTTCCATGGCATTATCCTCCGTGATCTGTCATTGCAAGGAGCGAATAAAAAGCCGCTCGTGGCGAGCCTGTCGAATCCATAGCGGCAATTCACAGGCATCAGATACTGTTCAGCCCCTTCGACAAGATCAGCGAACGGGGTTATCTATTACTATCACTCCCGCAATTACATTCTTTATGTTAAAAACACCCCAGCTGGCAGCCGAGAACTTTAAGTCCGCTGGCGGCAGCCGTTTTCGATACACTCAAAGGGCTGATGCCAAACCTCTCTGCCAGTGCGAATACTTCCGGGCAGTCGATGCGCTTCTTTTCCCTGTACGCCTCCAGCGCTGCGATTAGACCCGCGGGGATATTATCCCGGATTTCATCTTTAAACGGAATCTTATCCACGCTAAAACAGCCGAGACGGCAATCGGTAATGCGGAATCCCAGCCTGTCGGCAACCGCCCCCACCGCAATTCTGGATACTCCCGCCTCCTTAGCCACATGCCATGCCACAGGACAGGGCAAATAATCGCTTGCCAGCGAGGATTTTACTCTGTCTTCCAGCTTCAAGAGTTTTTCGGGGGATAGGTTATCGGGGTTTTCCCCGATGTTGATTCTGGCTGTCTTCTTTTTACGGTCGGCATCCACAAAATATCTCATCTTCAAAAACCCTCCGGATATCTTCTATCTTACCACAGGCCGGGCACCAGCGCCCGTCTTTCCTCGGGATAACCTTCGAATTTTTCGTGGTACCAGCGGTGATGGGAACGGGCGCGCGGCACTAAATTGGCAACTGTCCATATGGCAAATGCCAGAGCAACCGGAGACCAGGCGGCAATCGCCCAGCCGAACCATATCAGCATCTCGCCCAGGTAGTTGGGACATGAAACCCATTTAAAAAGGCCTCCCTGCGGTATCTCGTAGGCGTTCCTGTTATTCTTGCGGATGTTGTAGAGGATGTAGTCGGAATGGCGGTTGATAATGAATCCGGCAATAAAAATCAGCAGCCCGATAATAAAGCGCGGATCCATGAGCCAGCTTGAGGGATAATGCTGCGGATTCATGGTGATATAGCAGCCGTTCAAATAGGCATTTATCAGGTTGAAGACGAATCCGCTGGCCAGTATCCAGACTACCAGTGGTTTTTCGGAACTGCGCATGGTAAAGGGATAGATAAAAGCGCGGTGGGCATAATGCGCTTGCCAGATCACCAGTAAAACGATTTGAGTAATGGTGAAAGGCCCACCGATGGCGATAAAACAGGCAATAAACACCAGCGAAGCCGGCATTTCCATCAGCACCCAGCCGGCAGGACCTTTAACAGAAGGCGATAAGGTCTTTGCAGCATGCCTGCCATAGGGAGCGGTATAGAAAAAGAGGCAGACGAAGACGATTACCGCCAGCATCACCCACAGCACCACCATGTGTTCGAAAATAAATTCTGCCATAGCTATACCTGTCTATGACTATTATAACTTATATAGCCGTTGTCATGGAACCATTCTATGGTGTCTTTGATGGTTTCGCTCAGAGGACGCGGATCGTACCCCAGCTCGGCGGCTGCCCTGGCATGACTGACGTTGTGGTTGCTTTCCAGCGCTTTTAAAGATATTCTGGTAACCAGAGCACGCCCGCCTGCGATACGGTTGTAAATTTCGAAAAAAGGGGCGCCAACCTTTGCCAGCCACATCGGAGAAGTAAAAAATGGTGACGGATTGCCAGTAATCTGCGCTATCTGTGCAGATATATCCTTCAGGCTGACCCAATGGCCTGAAAGCAAGTATTTTTCAGACGGCTTTTCGATTTCCGCTGCTCTTATCATGCCAGAGGCAACATCGCGCGCATCCACCCAGTCCAGCCCGGCATCGACGATAGCCGGCATTTTACCCCTGCCCAGGGATACCAGGACGGCTCCGAAATGCGAGGGCTCATAATCATACGGACCGATGATTCCGGTCGGAGAAACCACTACCGCATCCATTCCTTCCGTTATGGCGCGTCGCACTAACCTTTCGCCTGAGGCCTTGGAATAATCGTAGGGAATGGCATTTCTGTCTTCCACCAGTGAGCGGGTTTCATCGAGAGGCTGGTTCCGAGGCTCCTGGTTGCAGGCATGAAACGAGCTGGCATGAATAAGGCGTCCTACGCTGCACTTTTTACAGGCGGCAATTACGTTTTCGGGTCCCTTGATGTTCAGGGTTTCCACCTCCGGCCTGTTCCATCCGACCACCGATACCTTGGCAGCCAGATTGAATACCACATCAGCGCCTTTAAATGCCTTTTCCAGCAGCAACGGATTCAATACGTCACCAGAAACCCGCTCCACATCGACATCGCGGAAAGGTTTACTGTTGACATGAACAACAACCCGTACCTGCCACTTGCGGGCAAGCAACTCATTGACCAGATTACTACCGAGGTGACCGGAGGCTCCCGTAACAACTGCGAGCATATTAGCAGAATTCTATCATTAAACTAAAGCAATGGCAATGTTAATAAAAGGCTTGATTTATTTTGCCTTCCCCCGGTTGCACATCATTCTAAATCAACGACGGATGAGGGTTTTGTTATACCCCACCCGGGATGCTGAGTTCCGGCATCAGGAAGAAATAAGATTTCCGTTCGCCGAGTCCCGACCTGTCGGGATTCACGAATTCAGCATGGCAGATAGGAACTTCGTTGTGCGGAGTAGCCACACAATTGTCATTCTGAGGCGAAGCCGAAGAATCTAAGACTTATCGAATGGCATTTAGATGCTTCGCTGCGCTCAGCATGACAACGTTAAATGTCATCCTGAAGTCACGGGGGGGTGACTGAAGGATCTATGGGGTGGGGAGAAGCAGCACAAAGGCTTCCTCGGCATTAGGGCGATAATATTTTAATAACCCCACCCCAGATGCTTCGTTCGTCCCTCACGAACTCAGCATGACAATTTCGCTAATTGGCGCCGTTGTGGTTCGATCCCGACCTGTCGGGATTTCGTTCCGAACTACGGAACTCAACAGCCTTTGATAATGCCCTGATAATATCCGCGCATCCTGAGCCAGACGAAGGACACGAACTCAGCATGATATTAATGATGTCATTGATTTAATATTTCTTATTTTATCGATAAAAAGTATTGATAATGCGAGTAAAACCTCATTATAATCATTCTACAATAATGAGTGAGTGCTCATTCATTTATATCGGAAGGTAATAAATGACTGCTGGCAGCCCGCTCAATCTTTTATAATGACGAACCGACAGATGACTAATTACTCCTCTTTTTGCCAGAGGGCTTATTGATGTTATAATGTTAACACTCATAGTATTGAATATCTGATAATTCAGGGGCAACCCTGTTTTTTGTTCATGAAATGAATACATCCCGGAGAGGAGATTTTTGCTATGGATTCCGAGAAACCCGATAAAGAAATCCTTTTAGATATTAAAGACCTGGACGTCAGCGTTGACGGCAGGGAAATCCTGCACAAAGTAAACCTGAGCATTCCTGCCGGCGAAACGCAGATCATCTTCGGCCCCAACGGCAGCGGCAAGACCACCCTGCTGATGAGCATTATGGGTTTCCCCAGGTATAAAGTGGCCAGCGGCAAGATTTTCTTCAAGGGAACCGACGTGACCGACATGTCGGTCGACGAGCGTGCCCGTCTGGGTATCGGCATTATGTTCCAGCGCCCGCCGGTTGTGCGCGGCGTCAAGACGCGCGACATGGTAGCGGCCTGCCTGAATAAAGAAAACAACGAAGAATTGATTGCGGAACTGGCAGGTAAAGCCAATATGTCCGATTTTCTCTCCCGCGATATCAACCACGGATTCTCCGGCGGCGAAATCAAGCGTTCCGAACTCCTGCAGCTATCGGCGCAATCCCCCAGCCTGGTGCTTCTGGATGAGCCGGAATCGGGGGTTGACCTCGAAAACATATCCCTTATCGGTTCGCTGATAAACGACCTGCTGGGGAAAGTACACCCGTTTCACGAGCGTATCAACAGCGGACTGATTATTACCCATACCGGGAATATCCTGAATTACGTCAATGCCCGCACCGGTTATGTTATGTATGATGGATACATCATCTGCGAGGGCGAACCGCTGGACATGCTAAACACCATTAAAGAAAAAGGTTATCGGGAGTGTTACAAATGCCTGAGAAGTTAAATAATACCAACCTTGAAAAAGCCAGAGCGGCCGCCCATAAAAATGCCGCCCTGGGAAAAGACATCGAGTTATCTGCTTATAAAAACGATACTGCCGAAAAACCTAAAAATATCGACCCTTCGGCGCTCTCTAAGGAAGACAAGGAAAGGATGCTTTCAACGGGAGTTATGCTGGATGACTCGGCACAGCGTTCGGGAACTTTCATA
>JAAYNN010000160.1 GCA_012520835.1 Dehalococcoidales bacterium | reverse complement strand
TGATATATTATACCTTAACCATCATCGGAAGTATCATCGGGCGTCTCTTGGTCTGGTTGAAATAATATTTGTTAAGTTCCGCCCTGATGGTGCTGTCCGGGAAACCGATTTCGGAAGCGAATTCACCTTCGTGATTCATAATCCTGGTTACGATATCCTTGCTGGTTTCAATCATGTCCTTGTATTCGTTGGCATCGATAAATCCCCTGGTAACGATATCGGGGCGTCCCGCCAGCTTATAATCCTTCTTCCTGACGGCGATGACTATAACTACAATACCGTCGCGAGAGAGCATTTTCCGGTTGCGCAGGACGATACCGCCGACATCGCCGACACTGAGACCGTCCACATAGACATTACCCGATTCGACCTTGCCGGCTTTTTTACCGCCGAGTGGGGTCAATTCCAGGATATCGCCGTCTTCCAGCGTAAAGATTCTCTCTTCCGGAATACCGATGCTTTCAGCCAGCCTGGCATGAAAGCTCAAATGGCGGAACTCGCCGTGCACCGGTATAAAGAAGCGCGGTTTTACCAGGTTCAACATCAGTTTCAGCTCTTCCTGGCTGGCATGACCGTGAACATGCGTTTGTGCCATGCGTCCGTAATATACTTCGGCTCCCTGCTTGAAGAGGCTATCGACGGTCTTGTTGACCAGCGATTCGTTGCCGGGGATAGGCGAAGCCGAATAAATGACCGTATCGCCCTTCATGATGCTGATCTGGCGGTGGTCGCGGTTGGCGATTCTTACCAACCCGGAGGTCGGTTCTCCCTGACTGCCGGTGGTAATAATCACTACCTTTTCGTGGGGAACTCTGTGTAAATCATCTATTTTAGCCAGCACTCCGTTGGGGGCTTTCAGATAGCCCAACTCCAGCGAAATTTTAACCGTTTCTTTCATGCTGCGCCCGATGATAAAGACCCTGCGCTGGTGTTTGATGGCAGCGTCAATAACCTGCTGCACGCGTGTTACCAGCGAGGCGAAGGTGGTTACAATCACTCTGCCTTTAGCTTGGGCAATGATATTATCCAGCGCTTCACCGACCACTTTTTCCGAGGGGGTATATCCGGGTACTTCGGCATAGGTGGAATCGGAAAAGAGCGCTAAAACACCCTGCGAACCGACCTGTGCCAGCTTCGAAAGGTCGGTCTTCGGGCCGGTTACAGGCGTATGGTCCAGCTTGAAATCGCCGGTGTGCACCAGTGTTCCGATGGGTGTATGGATAATCAGGCCGGCGGCATCCGGTATGCTGTGGCAGACCGGGAAGAATTCCACGCGGAATTTTCCCAGGTTGATTTGCTCACCGAAAGTGATTACGTTTAACTGCGCTCCGGCTAAGGCTTTTCGCTCCTTGAGCTTGACTGAAATCAGACCTTTTGCCAGCCTGGTGCAGTAAAGCGGTACATTCAACTGCGGCATGATATACGGCAGCGCACCGACATGGTCTTCATGAGCATGGGTTATAAGAATCGCCTTGATTTTTTCCCTGTGCTTCAGGAGGTAGCTGATATCCGGAATCACCATGTCGATACCCAGCATCTCCTGTTCCGGGAACATCAGCCCGGCATCGATGACGATAATTTCATCCCCGTACTCGAGGATGGTCATGTTTTTACCTATTTCACCGAACCCTCCGAGTGGGATTATTCTTAATTTACTTTGTTTTTTACTTTTTCTCACTGTTTAATCCTCGAACATATTCAACTGTTTTGCTATGGGAACAGATTCCTTTTTTTCTTCTTGAACTTCAGCCGGCCTGGCATTATCGGCGATGTAACCGGGGAGTTTGAGAAAATCAGCCTTGATGACGTCTTTTAAATTACCCTGGTGCAAAGCAGCTGCCGGATGGTACATGGCGACATACAGTTTACCATTGCGTTTTTCGGCAGTGCCGTGAATTTTGCTGATAGACTTCTGCGGGAAGAACATCGCCATGGAGTAACGGCCGAGAGTAACGATTGCCTTAGGATTGATAATCTCGATTTGTCGGTTCAACCAGTGCCTGCAATTAAGTATTTCCTGTGGCAACGGGTCGCGGTTAGCCGGAGGACGGCATTTGATAACATTGGCGATATAGACCTTCTGGCGGTTCAGATTTATAGAAGCCAGCAGTTCATCAAGAAATTTGCCTGCCGGACCTACGAAAGGACGCCCCTGCTGGTCTTCATAGAAACCGGGGGCTTCCCCAATGAACATTATTTCAGCGTCTTCTGCGCCTTCACCTGGAACGACCTTGACGCGCGACCGGGCAATTTCACATTTCTCACAGCACCTGATACTATCATAAAGCTCGTTAAGCGCTGACATTTTTCCCTGTATCAAGAAGTAAAAGTATTAATCTCATTCTTTGTATGATAACACGGGTAATATGTCAAGTCAATTAAGATGGCTTTTTATTAACCAGTCTTGATACTGCCAGGAGAACGTGATCCCTCATTCGTTATCCCGACTGGGCTGGAGGAATTAAGCCCAGACCCTTCGATGAGTGCAGGGCGAACTGATGAAGAAAAAATATAGCCGCTCGTGGTGAGCTTGTCGAATCCATAGCGGCGTCGAAGCGAGTCCATTCCCAAAGGGAAGTGGGAATCTCGAAAAATCGGGACCTCGCTGTCCTGACCTGTCGGGACTTCCAGAATGACATATAGTGATGATTTTTAACACAAGCCTCATAATGTAGTATAATCAAAGGCAGTATTAACGGGAGGGACGCATAATGGACCGTCAGGATATACAGTCAGCCTATAACGATATCGTTGCTCATATTGAGAAGCAGAGCGGAAAATATGATACATGGTATGCGGATACCACTGCCGATTGGAAAACAACGATATTCAAGGAGCACAGGGTTCCGCTTAAAGGATACTGGTGGATGGTGCGCCAGTGCTATACTCCCATTGCCGCCAAGACTGTCAAGGATTCGCTGGTAGAGCTGGGCTGCAGGGCCGGTTCCAATGAAGATACCGGCAGGAATGTTGTTTATGTGTATGCCTATTTGATGAGCGATATTACGAAGCAGGGAGATGAGGACGAAGAAGCTTCTTCCGTCTCTCAACCGCCGGTGTCTCCGAAGCCTTAAATCATATAAATCAACGGGCAGTCAGTATAAGCCGGGGCAGCGATATCCCGGTTTTTTATCGGAATATCAAATCTCATCTCCGTTCGTTGCTGGGCCTGTCGAAGGATTATGATATGCTTAAAACAGCGAAACGATGAAGAATCCGGCCATCACCAGTATCAGTACAATCTTCATCAGGCTGCCGAAAATAAAACCCACGAACGTACCGAGCGCCGATTTAAAAGCCTGTTCGGCTGGCTTGCCGGCGATAAGTTCTCCGACCAGCGCTCCCAAAAGCGGCCCGACAATAATTCCCCACACCTGAAAGATGATGATACCCAGTAAAAGGCCGATGGATGCCCCGATAATGCCCCATTTGCTGGCTTTATATTTTTTAGCACCCAGCAGCGGAGCAATAAAATCCAGGAGCAGTGCGAAAACTGTAATTGCCGCAAAGACGATAATGGTAGTAACCGAGATGCGTTCCCAGCCTGTCCCGATGGCGTAGATAAACAAGCCCAGCCAGGCTACAGGGATACCCGGCAGATAGGGCATAACGACACCCACCAGCCCCACCAGCAACAGGATAGCGCAAATAATGGCGAAAATCGCTGTTTCCATCTGTTTTTATCCTTCCTGTTTTTCAAATCGTCGATTTTACAATTATAACAGATCCCGTTATGGCGGCAAATCATCGGGCAGCAATCCGGGCATTTCTATTTTTCCGTTTCTTTTTTGAGGAGGCGCAGTTTAAATGCCCGTCGCAGGGGGCTTAACTGGGTAAATAATTTTTCGGTAGTTGCGCCCGCTTTTTTCGCTGCATCCGGTGCTATGTCTGTCAGGTAGTCGGTATTGCCGTATAACCATAGGCTTCCCGTTATAGCTGCGATATTCAATTTTTCCTCCCGAATAGAATTATCCGCCCAGCCGCCCGAATGATATCCGATACATGAAATAATCCCATGTGTTGCCGGACAGGTTGCCCATGCGTATCATGCGCAGAATTAACTCGATTGCCTGTGCCTTTTCATCTCCATAGACTTCCTTCAATTTATTGACAGCATCGCTATCAGGGCGGGCATCGGATTCAGCCCAGTGCTGGGCGTAAAGCAGGGCAATATTTTCCTCTTCGGGGCAGACAGCGATACTTCCTGAAAGCAGCGTATCGATTTCTGGCTGCGATAATCCGCTTTTGAGTGCCTGTTTGGCATGAAAATAGGAACAGTATTTGCAGCCGTTGACTGCGGTAACCGCCAGCATTAGCCTTTCCCTGAATCCGTGCGAAATTATGCCGCTTTTCATGGTTTTTCTGATGTTTTCGCTGTTTTTAGCTAAAAACCAGAAATCCTTAAAAAACATTGCCGGATTTTTATATATCCTCTTGCTGAATTTCATAACTTATGCTATCCATAATGAACTGTAAGCGAATTTTAAGTATAATCAGCCTTGACAGATTCGATGTGATTGGTATAATAACTATAACAAAAATGCCAACCTTTTCACATGTTTTTCTTAGGCTGTCAATGTATCTCAAACGGTGATCTATTCCACAAATAGTGCAGTTCGAGATAAAGTATACAAAATAATGGAGGAAGTGTATGAACCCAGAAACGATTGATAAGATATGGGCAAAGAGCGGTGGTAAATGTGAATGCATTAAAGCGGCGCATAACCATCCCGGTGGACATTGCAACAAGGAGCTTGTCAGAGAAATGCATAACAAATCAGGCGCCGGTGGCTGGAAGCTTTTACAGATGTTTGTTTCCAGCGGTGAAAATATTAATGCCTACGCGGTTTATTGCATCGAATGTTTCCAGCAATTGCCCGCTGTTCTCCAGAAAGACGAGACCTATAGCGGCAAGGTATGGGGCACCACTTAAATCATAATCGCCCTGAAGTTTGATACTAATAAGCCCCCGTTTATCGGGGGCTTTTCGTTTTTATTCAGGTCTGAATTCACTTATCGGCAGGTCTTTCCAGCCAGTGATTCCGCTTCGATATAGATGCGCGGGCACTTCGGATAGGCCATCTGAATATTCTTTTCGATGCATTGAATCGCACCATGGCGGGTATCGCAATGAATATCAAAACAGCGGCGACTACCGTGTGCCTGGTCAGCCGTTTGTTTTTGTTATCGCTCATTTCAGCCTCCTGCATGCGCTTATCGCCATATCCAAATATTCTTCTGCGGCTATCGGCGGCTCGCTGTAATGGATGTCCG
>JAAYNN010000159.1 GCA_012520835.1 Dehalococcoidales bacterium | reverse complement strand
TCGATTACGGCATAGGTTTGCTGCTTGACGGTATAGATACCCATGCAGAGAAATAGAATTGCGAAAACAACGATGACAATCCAGGCAATTATTATTCCAGGCATAATTCAACCCTCCCGTATTTTTTATCCGCATTAATTATATACCAAAGAGAATAAAACATCGATTACGATTGGCCATACGCAATTATATTCCATTCACTTTATCTCTATCTTTCGACAATATCAGGATGCTCGAATATTAATAGAGCTGTTTCATAATATGTTGAGTTCCGTAATTCGGAAGAAAACTCAACTAGTCAAGATCAAACTAGCAGGTTTTTATATATTAACCATCACAGCTATAAAAATAAATAAATTACTTCAGGTGGCTGCCGTCGCAAAACGGTTTATCAGTGCATTTTCCGCGGCGTCCGATTGTTTATATTTGACTTGCGGATTTATGAGGCTAAATAACGCCGTCGCCTATAATCAGCCTGATGATGCCGTAAACTATCAGAATGGCATTGATGACGATACCGGCTGTTCCAATCCCCTTGTGCTTGCCCTTGTTGACACCGATGATGGAGAATATCAAACCGAATACGGCAACCGGGATGTTCAACCAGTTCAACTAGCCTAAAAGCGGAATCAGGGATAACGTTGCACCGATACCGGTCAGAATACCGATTATAAAACCAAGTATACTCATTATCAAACTCCTTTATTTATAAGATTATATTATAATAACACTTAAACCAGACGGTAAACAATCAGCCGCAACAGGTATTCAGACATATTGTCATCCTGAGTATAGCGAAAAATCCGAATGCAATTCGATATTCGGCGCAGGTCTCCAGCTTTTATCTCGAAAACAACAGTTCTTGATAGTACAGGCACCGTCAGTTACAATTCTGATTGCTGCTTGGGGATACTTTCTTAATTATTTTTCTACACAGGACAGGTATATTAGATTACATTCACGAAACGCAATTATTAAAGCCATATTACGGCAGTATAACAGAATATCATCAAACAGTCAGATGCTGAGCAAACCGGTATAATTTTTTAACCTGCGGCGCATCAGTCTGCCGTCGCCTACCATTTTATCCATTTCAGCCCAGAAGCGGGGGCTGTGGTCTTTTATACGGGTATGCAGCAATTCGTGCAGTATTATATAATCCATTAATTCCTCCGGCAGGCTCACCAGATTTATATTGAGGCTGATATTGTTTTTAACCGAACAACTGCCCCAGCGTGTTTTCTGGCGGCGTATGGTAACACGGTTATAGGCAAATCCATACCTTTCGGCCAGTATTCCAAGTCTTGCTTCAATTTTTCTTTTGGCAACAGCAATATCGGTACCGGCCATACTCTCGGGCTTTTTCACAGATTCTGCAACTGATTCATAGTGTTTTATCTTTTCGAGATGTCTTTTTATCCACCCCATCTTCGAAATAATGAAATTTTCTGCCTGTGAATACGAAGAAGAATAAGGAACGCTGACACGCACGCCGTGAAAAGGAGTAATGGACACACTGATACGTTTTGCTCTCCTGCTGCGCACAAACAGCACTCTGATGCCTTCGATTTCGAGAGTTTTCGTTTCTGTAATCAATTGCTCCCGTTCATTATAGCATCTTTTAATATCTAATATATATTCATGGTATAATAGCGGTAACATTTTTTATTCATGGGAATCTATAAACTTTGCACATTTTTTATCAATAGGTTAAATTATTACAGAATAGTAATTTGTCTATATACTTCAAAGAAAGGAGGGGATCTTTCCAAATGGTTCAAAAAGAAGGTTTAAACTTGAATCTTGTGGTCGATGAGAATTACCCGGGATTGTTAAAGAAGGGAGCGGAATACAGGCTCGATGATGATTTAAAAAGCGATTTTAACATTGAAATTAAGCTCGATAAGAGACTGGTTGTTTGGGGATATATCGACGCCAAAAGAAATATAAAAAGCAATCAAAGTCTTAAAGCCGAGGGGCAGATTAAAGCCGGTTACAGCATCGATATCGCCGACGGTGACATCGAATCATATGAAACCATAAATGCCGGCATGGATATCATCGCTTCAGGCAGCGTCAAAGCCAGTTACTGCATCGAAGCTTCAGGCTCTATTAAAGCAGGGAAAATGATTAAATCCGGCTGGGATCTCAAGTCTGGCATCGATATCGAATCCGGGCTCAGCATAGAATCGGGAGAGGGGATCAAAGCCGGCGGCAGCATTAAAGCGACGCATGATATAAGGTCCGATAAACGCATAGAAGCCGGTGGAGATATTGAATCTGGCTGGGGAATCAGGGCAGTATTGTATATATCATGCGATGGAACTCTCAGCGCACCATACGGCGTCTTTGCCGGTGTCTGCACATGGAAAGAAATCCCCACAGATGATAATATAGTTGAAACAAGAGACAGAAAGGTCATTTGCCGGAAACTGATCTGCGGGGAAGTTTTATACGGCATCCTTGAAGAGAAAGAAAGTTAACCGGATTATAAGGGTATAAAGTCAAGAGCCCCTGTAATAAACAGGGGCTCTTTTTTCAATTGGGGCAGACAAGGCATCTCTAGTTGATTTTCCCCCTGGATTCCCTGACTTTTTCGGCTACCATTTTCCTGTTAAGATGTCCGGGCCCGCCGCATTCGGGTATATAGCAGGTGACGTCACTGAATATACATTTGACATGGCAGTTCGGACATTTTTCGGGCGGCAATTCGGCCTG
>JAAYNN010000158.1 GCA_012520835.1 Dehalococcoidales bacterium | reverse complement strand
ATTACAATATAGTATGACAATGTAATACCAAAATCAATGCATTATAAAATAAAAGTTAAAATCATTTCATAAAATTGCTTTAAGACAAAAAAATATAGAACTTTTGATTGAGTAATGAATTTATTATTCAGTAGTACTGGTGTGGGTACTACTCTAGATACTTACAGTCATGTAATGCCATGTCTTCAAGAGCAAGTGGCTGGAAAGTTTGACAATATTTTCGAGCCTGACGAAGAAGAAAATTTGGAGCTTAACCAAGAACAAAGTGTTATCAAAAAATGAGGCCTTACGATGTAGGCCGTACAGGGATCGAACCTGTGACACCCTGATTAAAAGTCAGGTGCTCTACCAACTGAGCTAACGGCCCGTGTAAATATTAGTTTAGCAAAAACACCTCTCAATGCGCAAACTTGGTAATAATTTTCCGATAAACTACTGACAAGTGCAGTATTGTAGTAATATACTTTTTTACTACAATGATAAAAGGTAAAAACGAAGATAAGAAACAACACATTCTGGATGCTGCTTTAACGCTATTCAGCAATACCCATGATGTTAAAAAGGCAAGCATCGAGACCATCGCTAAGACAGCAAAGGTTTCCCTTGCCACCATCTATAACAATTTCGGCACCCGCGAAAAGCTGGTTTATGAAGTAATAAAACTGCTATTCAAAGATAACATCGAGCACAACCGTAAACTTTTCTATTCGAATGTCCCTTTACCGCAAAAGATAATAGGCGTTATCAGCGACAAAATGGATATGACCTCGAATTTAAACAGCAAAATTCTGGATAAAATCATCAGCCAGGACGAATCTATCACACCATATATCGATAAGGTTTATGTAAACGAAATCCGTCCGCTGTGGTTAAAATGCTGGAAGACGGCTAAAAAGAGGGGTTTATAGACACTGGTGCTGGATGAGGTGGCCAAAGCTGAAGGCATTATCGTCAGCGATGTCATCAAGATCAGAAAAACCACCAACAGGCTGGCTGAAATCGTTACCGGTAAGGAGCAGAGAGAACAACCGGCATAATTAAAAACAGTTCAAGAAATTATCAGGGTGAGAATATAGCACTTCCTCACCCTGTTTTTTTAAAATGCATCCACTTCGTGCTGGCTGACCATACTGATACCGGCTGACTGCAAAACATTGACACTCCGCTCCAAATCTGATGGTCGAATAATAATGCAGGCATCGTTAAAATTACTTTTGTAGAACGAATAACTATATTCCACTGAAATAGAGGCTTCATCCAGGCATGCCAGCACTTTTGCCAGCCCCATCGGCTTATGCGGAACCCGAACGCATATCACTCGATTGGGTTTAGCAATATACCCGGCCTCCTGTAAGATTTTTAAAGTACGCTCGATTTCATTACTATTCACGATAACCCGAACAATCCCGAAACCGCTGGTATCTGCAATCGAAATAGCCAGCAGATTTATTCCTTTTTCTCCTAAAAGTTCTGTCATATTGCGCAGGGAGCCGCGAACATTCTCCAGAAATATCGATATCTGTGAAATGAACATATTATACCCTCCTGTTGTCCAAAACCCGCTTTGTTTTGCCTTCCGAACGTGGCAGCGAGCGGGGCGGTACAATTTTGACATCCGCCTGTATACCCACAACTGATTTTATCTGCGAAGCAATCGTATTTGAGATCGATTGAATCTGTCCTACTGTATCGGAGAACATATCCTCCGTCAATTCCACACGCACTTCCAGTTTATCCACTGACGCTTCCCGGTCGGCAACCAGCAAATAGTGCGGCGCTACCTCACTCACTCCCGCCAGAACCGATTCGATTTGCCCGGGAAAAACATTGACGCCACGGATTATCAGCATATCGTCGGTGCGCCCCGTCAGCCGGCCCATCCTTATCGTGGTGCGTCCGCAGGAACATGATTGATTATCAAGTGTGCAGATGTCTCTGGTACGATAACGTATCATGGGCTGGCCGGTTTTTGTAATAGTAGTCATTACCAGTTCGCCCGATGCACCGTAAGGAAGCTTCTCTCCACTCTCCGGGTCTATTATTTCAGCAATGACGTGGTCTTCATTGATATGCAATCCATTCTTTTCTTCACACTCGAAAGAGACTCCCGGCCCGGCGATTTCAGACAGACCGTAAATATCTCTGGCATCGATATTCAATAGCCCTTCCAGATTCTGGCGCATTTTCTCGCTCCACGGTTCTCCGCCGAAACAACCGCTTTTAAGCTTCAATTGCGAAAGGATTCCCATATCGCGAGCGGTCTCGCCCAGAAAAGCAGCATAGGAAGGAGTACAACACAATACGGTCGTTCCCAGTTCCCTCATCATGATGAGTTGCCGTTGGGTATTGCCGCTCGACATCGGAATCACCATGGCTTCAAGCCGTGAAGCCGCCTGGTGCAAACCGAGACCACCGGTAAAAAGGCCGTAACCGTAAGCCACCTGAACGATGCTGTCTTTGCGGCAGCCGAGCGCCGTTAAAGCACGTGCCACCATTTCCGTCCAGATTTCGATATCACCGGCTGTATAGCCGACCAATATCGGATTGCCCAAAGTGCCCGAAGAACCCTGAATGCGGACGATTTGTTCCTTTGGGACAGCCAGCAAGCCTAAAGGGAAGCCCTCACGCAGGTCGTCCTTTACCGTAAACGGCAATAAATGCAAATCCTCTATACCGAGGATATGCTCCGGCTTGACTCCCGCCTCATCCATGCGCTTCCGGTAAAATGGAACATTGTCATATTCGTGCTTTACGGCAGACTGCAAGCGCTGCGACTGCAGCTTTGTCATTTCTTCCCTGCTCATACACTCGATGGCAGGATTCAGGATACTCATAGACATACCTCATAATAAACTTTCCACGACCCTACCGGTCGGGGTATTAAGTTCGGCAAGATAAAAATAATACGGTTCCGTTAAAAACGGAGCCGCCAGAACTCGTTTTTCGAATTCGAGATTTGCCTTATTATAAAACAAAAGAGTGTTTTAACAAAAATCGGCATGTAAGTTGAGTGACTGAAATAATCACTATAAAGAGAAGCATGGCAACGATCGAATTTTTAATGTGATATGACAGCCCTGCTGCATCTATAAAATTTCTTGAAATGGTGGGCGGTATCCCGATTTCATCGGGATGACTTCTTGCACCGGCATGGTGGGCGATATCCCGACTTCATCGGGATGACTTCTTGCACCAGCATGGTGGGCGATATTGGATTTGAACCAATGACTTCTTGCGTGTGAAGCAAGCGCTCTAACCACTGAGCTAATCGCCCTGCCCCCATATTTTATGTTATCGAATGCGGCTTTGTAAAGACGAGGCGATTATAAGCGCCGTCTATGGAGATAATTCATGCTTAGCGCAATATGTCAGGTTTCTTTTCTATTTTTAAAATTTTAAATGCTTCATCCCTTAACACATTCAAACCGGCAGCCATATCTTTTTTCTGTTCATCCGAAAGCAAAGCGGCCATTCTTTCAAGGATATCTTCATCTTTGGCGTTATGAAACATGGCTTTGCCCTTATCGGTCATGGATACCCGTATCATATTCTTTCGCTTGAGGTCCTTGTTGCGGATTATCAATCCCTTTTTCTCCATGCGGAGCAGCAATCCGGTTATCGAATGGTGTTTACGTAAAAGCTGGCGCGACAGTTCTACCGGCGTGGCTTTTTTACCCAGTTTATCGATATGTATCAGAATTGTGGATTCTTCAAAGGTCAATCCGAATTTCCTGAGTTCTTTTCTTTTTAAATTGAGCATCAAATCCCTGGTCTGGAACAGTAAAACCATTAGTTGATGATTACTTACCGCCTGCGAAACTCTGTTCATTTCTCCCCCCTTAATTAAGGTAACTATTTCTGGTATTTCCCTTACTTAAAATTATACAACATTATTTTTAAATTATATGCAATTATTGTCAAATAATAGTGTTACAATTTAATAGTGTTATTCGATTGTAGTGTCTGAAGAATAGTATTTAAACGTAATTAACAATTGATTGTACACTATTACCGAATAGTACTAATCCAACTGCTAGTGTAAATTTTATTGATTGTTAAGTCTGATTTTAATCCTTAGATCGTCCTGAACTCGTTTTACATTAAGCCTCTTCGTCCCTTATCAGTCCAACCACTGATTTTTATGAATAAGCCCTCTGTGTTTCCATTCATTATTGAAGGTTTCCGCTTATAATCCGGAGGATTACTTTTAACATGGTATTGACAAAATGACAGATAACTGTCATAATGATATCCGTGGAAATAAAGCAATATACTATTCAAGAACTCTGTGAATTGACCGGCTATACCCGCAGGACAATCAGATATTACATTCAGGAAGGATTGATTCCGCCGCCTGCAGGCAGGGGTCGTGGTGGATTTTATAATGACAGTCATGTTGGCAAATTACTGCAGATAAAGGCATTGCAGGAACGCGGATTCAACCTGGCAACCATTGCCGGGCTCATAAAAAAAGAGGAATTAAATACGGGAGATAATATTAGAGAGATATGGATAAAGTATGAAGTTGTACCAGGTATGGAAATCAGCGTAAGTCGGGATTTGGAAGATATCCACAAACGAAAAATCGACGATATTATTAAAGTAGCCAGGTTGCTACTGAAGGAGAGCTCTAACGATGAACAGTAATTTAACTGGTTTGCTAACTACTGGTGGTTCCGCAATTCCGTTAACCGGCGTGGATGTTTGCGGAAATATTACCGGCCGTGGCAGTAGAATCAAGGTTATCCAACATTATCACAATACGGAATCGAATGCAGTGGAAGCGGTATATAAGTTTCCCTTGCCGGAAGGAAGTTCCATATTCGGATTCAGGGTATTGACAGACGGAAAGACGATTGTCGGGTCTGTTGAGGAGCGGGATAAGGCATTTGAAATCTATGATGAAGCCTTGTCCGAGGGGCATGGTGGTTATCTTCTTGATGAAGAGCGTCCCAACATATTCACACTGTCTGTCGGCAACCTTAATCCCGGCAGCCATGTAACAATCGAATTAGATTACGTTTCTTTACTGGACACCAGTGGCTCCGAGGTAAGATTCTTTCTGCCGACCACAATTTCTCCCAGATATATACCTCAGGATATGCCGGATGTCAAAGGAATCCCTGTCGATGAGCTGGTTAATCCACCGTTAGCTGCACAGGTCGATTACGGATTGAAAATATCCTTGAAAATTCAGGACAAGAACGAAATCCAGATGTTGAGTTCACCTTCCCATACAATTGCGACAACTTATGGAGACGAATCTATAACAGTTGAGTTGTCATCAGAAAAAACGGCAATGGACCGGGATTTTATTCTCAACATTAAATACAAAGATTCCTTTCAGACCAGGGGCTATTTATGCCGCTACGGGGAAGAAATCTATTGTCAGCTGGATATTACGCCGGAAGCAGTAGAAAATGAATCCGATACAATCAATCATCCGGATCAGGACATAATATTTGTGCTTGACTGCTCCGGCTCAATGGGTGGCAGTTCTATCACGGAAGCGAAACAAGCCCTGCATATTTTACTAGCGGCTTTGGATACAGAGTCCCATTTTAATATCTATAGGTTTGGTAGTACCTTTGAAAAACTATTTAAAGAGTGCATGGCGTATAATACCCAAAGCATGGAAAAAGCTGTTAAATACCTTTCCATGGCTGATGCCAATTTGGGGGGTACCGAAATACTGTCCCCGTTACAGGATATAATCCGCACATTGAAGCCGGGGAGGATTTCAAAGCTGGTTCTCATTACGGATGGCCAGGTTGGAAATGAGGAGCAGATTTTTGATCTTGTCCGCGGGCATAAAGAGCAACTGCGCCTGTTTACGGTAGGCATTGGCAATGGTCCCAACGAATATTTTATAAAGCAATTAGCGAAATTATCCGGTGGCGCCAGCGAACTGATTGCGCCGAATGAGAGGATTGAACCCAGAGTATTAAGCCTGTTTAAAAAAGTAAACGCGATTGATGCTATGGAAATTTCAACGATAGATTGGGGAGCCAAGGTTCTTTCAGCCGGCACTCCCGATGTATTGTATTTTGGTGATACCGCGAGCGTTTTTGCTAAATTAGAGGACAATAATAAAGCTATAGGCAATATTACTATTTCCGGGAAAATGGGAGACACAGAAAAAACGCTGACCATTAATCCGAAAACAATTGAAGGGGTAGAGATACCAGTTCCAGTGCTGTGGGCAAGAGAAATGATCAGGGAGTACGAAGAAGGCGGGGCAATTATCAGGGGATCATCGCAGCATCGAAGAAAACAAGGCTCAGCCAACCAGCTTGTTATCGAACTTTCGAAAAAATACGGCATTATATCACGCTCCACCAGCTTTGTTGCGGTAGAAGAACGCTGCGCAGAAAAGAAAACCACCAGTCAGGCGATACTAAGAAAGGTTCCGGTTCTGTTGACGAATGGATGGGGAGGTATAGATATAAAATCAGACAGAGATATACACATTACCTGCAAAAAAAGGCTACCCATCTTACATCAAGATCGTTCCTTAGAATTAAATATCCCATCATTTGCCAATTATCACATGCGTTCAACCAGCGGTATTCCCCGTACAGATAGTCTGGGAAAATATGATATTTGCGATAATGCCGATAGCAATTTCCTGTTCCTGCATATTCTTTCTTTACAGAAAGCAACCGGCGGATTTCTT
>JAAYNN010000157.1 GCA_012520835.1 Dehalococcoidales bacterium | reverse complement strand
GGCATGGAAGTGGGACATGTAGTCCGCCCTGTCATGAAAGTAAACGATAACATGGTGAACAAACCCCTGAAAGCAGTGGTGCGCCTGGCCACTCGGGAAGACCTGGAAAATGCTGCCAGACTGGAAGCAAAAGAGGACGCAGCCCTGAAGGAATGTGGCGAAGTTGTCCGGAAAATGGAATTGCCGATGAAATTGATTTCGGCTGAGTATAACCTGGAAGGCAACCACCTCACAATCTTTTTCGGCGCCGAAGGCAGAATCGATTTCCGCGAACTGGTGCGCGAACTCAGCCACAAATTGAAGGCCAGGATCGAAATGAGACAGGTGGGTCCGCGTGACGAAGCTAAGCTGATCGGCGGTTACGGCAGGTGCGGACGTCCGCTGTGTTGCGCCACCTTTTTAAATGAATTCAATCCGGTATCCATCAAAATGGCCAAGGAGCAGAACCTGCCTTTAAATCCGATGAAAATATCCGGCACCTGCGGAAGGCTGTTATGCTGCCTGGGTTATGAATTCGATCAGTACCGTGATATGAAAAAGGAACTGCCGAAAAACGGAGAGAATATCCAGACACCGATGGGTGAGGCAGTGGTGGTGGGGGGCAACCCGCTTAAAGGCACAGTGTTACTTGAAGTGGAGAGCGGTGCACGCATGGAAATGATGATGAAAGAGCTGGTACCCGAAAAAGAAGAGAAGCCGAAGGAAAAAGAGAAAGAGAAGGCACAGGAGCCGCGGCGCCGGCGCCGAAAACATGCCAAGGGCAAGTAACTGAATAACCATCAATGTCATTCGGGAGGGGCTGTTCTACGGCCCCTCTTTCGATTAATAAAAAATAAACCGATTAACAATGTCATTCCGGGGGTGGGGAGAAATCCCCATTTGTCGGGACTTCATTAGTCAAGCCCAGGGCAGGCTCAATGAACGGATAAACCGGGTTAGCGCTATTTACCTGGTTTCATACGGCGCCAGGTATTTGTTCCATTCCTTGATATGGTTGTTGTAGCGGTGGGGTAAATAGAAAGCGAAATTGTTGCGCGGTACCTGCGGCTTGGTCATAAGCTGCATATGAGCCTGTTCGGGGGTTCTTCCCGCTTTATGCAGATTGCAGGGAATACAGGCGGTGGTGGTGTTTTCCCAGGTATGCTGACCGCCCAGTGAGCGCGGAATGACATGGTCGATGGTAAGCTGTTTTTCGGACTTTCCGCAGTACTGGCAGGTGTAGTTGTCGCGGTGGAAGACACCGAATCTTGTCAGCTTCTGCTCGGCGTAGCGAGCCCTTTTAACGAAGAAATCCAGCTTGATGACCGAGGGGATGGGGAAGCTGTCGTTTGCCGAGTGGATAAATCCCTTGCCGTTTTCCAGCATCTCTGCCTTACCCTGAATCATCAAGACGATGGCTCTACGGACAGGGCAGACGCTTAAAGGCTCATAACTCTGATTGAGTACCAGTACCGGACTATTTTGCATAGCTTTGGGGCTCTCAATACTTTAGGTCCTCTTTATTGTAACGGAAAAAGACAGATAAGAGCAAATCGAGGGATCGTACAACTTGTTTGATTTAATTTTAAAAAATTGTTAATCATTGAATTTATAGAGGTAGAGATTGCTGCGTGGTTCGACAGGCTCACCACGAACGGCTTTTATTACTCCCTCACGAACGGTTTTTATTACTTCTTCACGAACGGCTTTTATTACTCCCTCACGAACGGTTTTTATTACTCTCCCACGAACGGTTTTTATTACTCTCCCATGAATGGCTTTTTTATTACCTCACCACAAAAGGCTCTGATATTATCCGCGCATCCTGCGCCTGTAGAAGGACACGAACTCGGCATGACATTTAAATATTCTTTTTACTTCTGGTATAGGTCCTCGTCCGCCTGGGTGCCGGTGGGGGAGAACTGTCTCCACGGTAATCGGGCGCTTCGATAGCAAATGTGACGCTTATTTTGGGGTCGATGAAACGTGAGCGGATGGGGCTGTCGATTTCATCCAGCGAACAGCGCGTAGTAATGATTGTTGCCAGCCTGGCATTATAGCGTGAATTGATGACCTGGTAGAGTTTCTCTTTTGCCCAGGGAGTAGCCGCCTGTTCCCCGAAATCATCCAGCACTAAAAGCGGCGTATTTTTCACCTTCTCGAATAGCTGGTCGTAGGAAATCTTGCTGTCCGGGTTGAAAGCCGAACGCAGGTGGTCTAAAAACTCGGGCACGAAGATAAAGAGCGCCGGTTTATTGGCTTGATACTGGTAGTTTACGACAGCCGATGCCAGGTGTGTTTTCCCGCAGCCGGTCACTCCCTGCAGAACCAGCCATCCCTCGGGCGATTTCGCAAATTCGAAAGCCAGCCTGTAGACGCGCTCCAGGTTATCCCTTTGCCCCTGCGGCAGGTTGACACGCTTCCAATCGAAGCTGGCAAAGGTCATGTTCTTCTGCAGTTCCAGCCCGTCGCTCCAGGCTCTATCCATTGTCTCTTTACCCTCTTCTTCGATCTGGAAGACGCTGCTTAAACGCGGGTCGCTAATTCGGTTAACCAGGCGGTCGCCCAGTTGTTCGATAGGCGGGGTGGTGGTAATCACCGTCGGCAGTTCATTATTGAAACGGTAGTTAAGTAGCTGGTCGAGCTTTTCATTCGACCAGGGCTTATCCGAGTGCGTCCCCAGGTCGTCCAGAATCAAGAGGGGAGCGTTTTTCACCTGTTCAAAGAGCTTGTCATAGGTTATTTCGCTTTCGGGGTTGAAAGCCGAACGCAGGTGGTCTAAAAGGTCGGCAGCGGTGATAAAAAAGACCGGGAAACCCTTGTTGATACGCTCGTTGGCAATTGCCACTGCCATATGTGTTTTTCCGCAGCCGCTGGGTCCGATAAACACCAGCCATCCCTGTGGGTTAACGGCAAATTCCCTGGCGGCTTTATATGCTGCTTCGAACTTCTTCTGGCTGGCAGCGCTCCCGCTCCTGCCATGTGGAATCATGTTATCGAAAGTCAGCCTTTTCAACGAACCGATGTTCGAGTATTTTTCCAGCACAATCTGGCGGCGTTTATTGCTGGTTTTACAGAGACACTGGCAGGGCACCACTTTACTGTAATCCGCTTTTCCGGTCGGTAAAAGCGGATGAACGAATCCGG
>JAAYNN010000156.1 GCA_012520835.1 Dehalococcoidales bacterium | reverse complement strand
TAAATTAATCCCCGGGGAACGCCTGAGGATTACAATATTATTTAAATATTAAGACAGTATAACACACCGGGCTGTCAGCGGACTATTAATCGTCATTTGAAATAAACCAAAAGGGGCGCACCTTGTAAGTGCGCCCCTTATTAAACCAATTCCCGGTTAGCTATTGGGCCTTGTTCTTTCTATAGCAGTCACTGCAATAAACTGGCTTGTCACCGCGCGGTTCGAATGGAACTTCGGTTTCTTTGCCGCATTCTGCACAGATAGTCGGGAACATCTGGCGTCTTCCGCCGCCAAACCCGCCACTGTTACCAAACCGCTCTTGCTTTCTTGCCTGACGGCAGGTCGGACAACGCTTCGGTTCATTGGTATAGCCTTTTGACTGAAAGAATTCCTGCTCTTCAGCGCTGAAAACAAAAGTAGCACCGCAATCAGAGCATACAATGGATTTATCAGTAAAGCTCATTGGATGACCTCCTTCCTTATATTAGTTGGTATGCGTTGCGGTCATCCGTTACTTGTAAAAATTTCAGAGAGCATGCGTTGAGGAAGTTTGAAGAGTAAACTATTGCTGCAGAGATATAGTACATAATGACCTAACTTTAAACCACCGAATTCAGAATACAATAATCAGAATTGTTTGTCAATAACAATATCAATTAGAGGTAAATGACATGAGAAAAATATTTTCAAGAAAGAAGTTTGCAGCGGCTGCGGGTTATGCGAAATCCACTGCCAGTTGCAGCATGCCACAAGCACGCACGATCGGACAGATGCATAATGAAAACCCTGCTCGCCCTATTCGTCATCATCGCCATCGTCGGCAACCGGCGGCGCTCCGCCGCGTACCTGGGGAACCAGCGCCCTCGATCTGTTGCGTTTGTTTTTAGACGGAGGCAGCAGTGTTTCCACTGTCTGCCTCAACTTATTAAGCGCTTCAATGGATTCGGCATCGGCAACCTTTACAATCAGGCCGTTAACGCCCATATCCCATATTGCCTGCAACTCGTCTGCAGTCAAATTCACGGGAACCGATACTAATAACGGCTTGGTGGTTAAAACCGAGAACCGCTTATAGAGAGACAATTTTCGCCATGTCAGAGATAATTTTTCCGCCGGTTTCTCATCCAGAAATACGGCATGCTGAGGCATGCTATCCAGAATGCGTATCATCTCACCGGTCATATCTTCCTGGGCAAGAGCGATTCTGCCCGTTTTTTCTGTTTTCAATAATACGGCAGCCGGCATATCATGGCCGAAAATAACAAAATCCAGAGCAGTCTTTTCAAAATCGATATTGAAACTGCCGCTTATGCGGCATCCGCAGGGAATATCCTTCATGGATTTGGCGAATTTCTCTGCCGCTTTATAATCGGCAGCTTTCTGGGCATCGAACAAACAGGCATCAGCCGCATCGGTTATGTCAACTGTGCCGAGAACTTCCGGTTTATCCGCCTGCGCAATTACCAACAGGCGCGGTTTAATACTCTTCTGTACTGTCCTGAAACCCATAGGCGGAGGCTCGGAAAGCGATGCCTTCTTTAACTTATCAATGAAACGACTCATCTCTCCTCCAGAAATATATAGAATGTAATGGAGCCAGCGAGAGGATTCGAACCCCCGACCCGCGCTTTACGAAAGCGCTGCTCTACCTGCTGAGCTACGCTGGCTTTAGCTAAAGTATAGCATAAAACAGCCTGATTGATAAAAGTATATAAATCCTATTGACACCCAGATATCGCTATCGTATATTAATGTCTAAATAATATGCAATAGCGTGCATGCTAAGATATAATATAACCCTGTTTATTGACACAATCGAATTCACGAATTTTATATCAAGGAGAATACAGATGGATGATAACAAAGTCGAGATAAAAGTAACATGGAAATTTGCCTGGAGCCTGTTCTGGCGAACGTTTCTCATCGGATTAGCTTTTTCCGCAGTCATCTATGCAATTATTTTTATGATTTTCGGCGCTTTCTGGCTTGCTCTTGGTTAACAACGGGATAATCTAAAAAAATCATATTTCGGATAGATTTGCCTCAGCATTCCGGTTAATCAATTTTTCCCGGCGTTATTGTATCGTTACCTTTTCGGCCGCTGCAACAGGAACGATATCAGGATCGCCCCGTCCACCTGGCAGATGCTGTGCGAAACTATCAGCCAGCCTCCGCCGTTCAAATCCGGCAGCGATTTGCTGATATTACTCAGTGTTTTCGAAACCTTGATGGCAAAAGCCTGCTGCATCTTTGGGTCTCTGTAATCGGGACCGTCGGATAGAATATCCGCCTCCTGTCTGGGAACTACGAACTCGGTCGCCATAGCGTATTCATAAGGATTTTCCACTATATGCCTCCATAAACCTTAAATGATTATGATTGCTTAAACAGGCCGGTGTCAACAGTACATTTACAGGGTCAATCATCTGCAGTCAATATGATGATATCTAACCCAAACACGCTATAATTAGCGTATGAATAATAAAATGAGTCCTGGAACAACAATAGCTTCAGCCCCGACAAGTCGGGACTGAAGGCTCTGGGGGATGGGGAGAAATAGCACGAAGGTATTAACGGCAACAGGGAAAAATAAAACTTCCGTTCGCCCAGAGCCTGTCGAAGGGTCAAACGAAC
>JAAYNN010000155.1 GCA_012520835.1 Dehalococcoidales bacterium | reverse complement strand
ATATTAGCGTAATTGTGGGTTCGCTTTTTAAAGACGGGTTTATAGAGGGTTTGGGCAATTTGGTTAAAGCAGTTGGATTAATAATACTTGTTAATGCAACCATAATAGGCTTGGGACAAATGATGTCGTCTTGTTAATAATATTCACAATTAACTTTCAGATAAATCGGTATTAATATTTTGCTAACAAAATAAAAATAACCACAACAAATCGAGCGGTATTTATTGGTACATTTTACACTACTCAATCGTAATAATGACTTTAAGTTACTGTGATTTCCCCTAAAGTACCCGCCATTTGAATCTTTTAATGTTAACAGGACTATTTTGCCAACCGTTTAATCGATGCCGTTAAGCCAGGACAAACATGTTTCCGGCGTTATTTAAGAAAAATTCTTTCGGGAAGGCTTCTGCAATTTTTGCCGAGGCGTGAAAACCAGTGCAGTGGCAAAGCCCCAGCTTTTTAACTTCCAGATTTTTTAATTCAGCGATAGTCCTCTGTATCCTCTCTTCAGACGCCCGGCAAAGATGTATGCCGCCGATAACGGCATAAACAGAATCATTGCCGGTCAGTTTACGGGCATGGCTTAAAATATTAACGATGCCGCGGTGTCCGCACCCCGTAATTACCACCAGACCGGTTTCCGTATTTATGATAAGCGATAAATCATCGGCTATTCTATCGGGAGCATAAATTTCACCCTCTTTGACGAGCAGATTGCACTCGACGCCTTCATATTCCGCCAGCATCGGGATTTCCCCTGTGGTTATGATATTCGGAGTAATATAGACGGCTTCTTTGGAGAGTTTGAAAACAGCCCCGCGGTTTTCCAGTTCCGCTTTAGAAAACGGCATTCCGATGAATTTTTCCTGCGTTTGCCCGTCGCGTATGGTATATCTTGCTGTAAAGACATCGGGGTGGGCGATAACTTCGGTTTCTTTGCCGGCTCTATGCAGTATTTCTGCCAGGCCGCCGGTGTGGTCAAGGTGCCCGTGGCTGAGAACGATGCAGTCCACTCCGGTTAAATCAATGCCCATTAGCCGGGCGTTATGATAGGCGGAAAAGCTTAACCCTGTATCGAACAGGATGCGCTTGCCATCGGCTTCGATAAACAGGCTCAGCCCGTATTCGGCGATGTACCCGTGAAGCGCGGTATTTTCGCTCAGTGTCGATATCTTTATTTCCATTTTAGATCTCTTTTCGGGTAGCACTACGATATATAGTCTATACCGAATATCCGAATTTTTCTACCAGCGCTATATTCTTACTACCACAACGGACTATTGGAACATTTCGTTATTTTAATTATTACAGCGGCAAAGCACGTTTAATAACGCTATATTGACAGTGTAATATCGTTTGTGTTATAAATTACTGATTTTGATATAACCGTATTGCTTACAGAGCACTCTCCAGACAACAGCCTGTAGATAGAGCATGCCGATTGACCTGCTCCCTTAACAACGACGCCGGATATAATATGGGCTTATCGGTAGGGATGCAGGCTTTTGTAACATTGAGCCTGAGACGAATAAAGATTTTTGAAACAGGGGATACCTATTTACCTTCGGTAACAAACTTAAAAAATGATGGTAAAACTCAGAAGCAGGGGGAAACCGGAATAACGGATTAAAAAACTACAACAGGAATTCCCTGTACTGTTACACCGGTTGAATTTGCCGGACTACTCGTGTAAAAATAGTTTAATAATAATCCTGTGATTGAATCCGGGCAGGGCAAGTTTAAATACCATAGCAAATAACTTGCATATTAATCAGAACAAAGAAAAGAGGAAGAAAATATCATGGCAGAACTGGCAGCGATACAGCTTGTAAGGAATAAACTGGTAGAACTGGTAAAAGAAAACAAGGCGGACGGACAGCCGGTAGTCGTTACCGTGGGAGCGCTATCGCCCCAGCAGGCAATCGGCAACACCGTCAGGCAGGATTATGCCATTCTTGAAGGCAAAGAAGTAATGATACAGGCACAGTT
>JAAYNN010000154.1 GCA_012520835.1 Dehalococcoidales bacterium | reverse complement strand
TTCGATAAGCCTTAGATTCTTCGGCTTCGCCTCAGAATGACAATTGCGTGGGTACTCCGCACAACGAAGTTCATGATTGTCATGCTGGGTTTGTGGTAGCCTAACTAAATGTCATGCCGAGTTCGTGGTGGTCGAACGAGGCATCTGGGGTGGGGTAATACCAAAGCCGTTCGTGGTGAGCATGTCGAACCATAACGGCGCCGATTAACAGTATGTGTTCTTCCGTTCGTTTGACCCTTCGACAGGCTCTGGGCGAACGGAAATTTTATTTTTCCCTGTTGTCCCGATTTATCGGGATTTCTCCCCACCCCCCGGATTCTTCAGTCCCGACTTGTCGGGGTTTCAGAATGACAATTAGAATCCGGTCCCGAGTATCGATATGTAGCAAAACAGTAGTACAGCAACAGACCCATCAAAAAATAATCCTCCCTTTTCCCTTAATTATTATCGTTAAATACGTATATTATGATATAATTCTCGTTAAGGTATTCGATAAAAGTCGAGGTTGCGTAAAATGGAAATCATCCCTGCAATAGATATTCGCGGCGGAAAGTGTGTGCGCCTCTATCAGGGAGACTACGACATGGAAACGGTTTTTTCCGATGACCCGGTGGGGATGGCTATGAACTGGCAATCCCTTGGAGCGATGCGTCTGCACATCGTCGACCTCGATGGGGCGGCTGCCGGCGAATTAAAAAACTTTGAGATTATTTCCGCGATTGCCAACTCGGTACTGATACCTGTCCAGGTGGGGGGCGGCATCCGCGACATGGAATCCATCGGCAAGCTCTTCAAGTGCGGTGTCGACCGCGTGATTCTGGGTACATCGGCTGTAGAAGACCCCCAAATGGTAAAAGAGGCCTGTCGCTGCTTTAATAAGTCTATTGTTGTCGGTATCGATGCTAGGGACGGGAAAGTGGCAACTAGGGGTTGGCAACTGGATACCGGGCGCGAGCCTGTGGAATTTGCCCGCGCTATGATGAAACTGGGAGTGAGAAGGTTCGTTTTTACCGATATCCGTCGCGACGGTACGTTGACGGAACCCAATTTTACGGCTCTGTTCGAGCTTATCGATTCCACCAAAGCGTCTATCATCGCTTCGGGCGGCATTGCCACGATTACCCACCTGAAAGTGCTGAAAAAACTGGGAGCTGCCGGTGCCATCATTGGCAAGGCTCTCTATACCAAGGATATCAATTTAAAACAGGCGCTGGACGTACTGTAACTGGCAATTAGTAGGATCAGTCCGGCTTATTGTTTTGGAAATATTATGGAGATGCCGTTATGGTTCGACGTGCTTCCTTCGAGAACCTCAGGGCAGGCTCCACGAACGGCTTTTAAAATATGTTTACCCAAAGTCGCTCTACACTGGAAAAGTATTGGGCGGACTTTAATTTAATAGTAGAAATTAAAATATAGAAGGAGAAACAATATCTTGGTAGAAAAACTCAAACTTGATTCGCAGGGGCTGCTTCCGGCAGTAATACAGGATGCCGATACCGGCGAGGTATTGATGCTGGGCTATATGAACCCCGAATCGCTGGAACTGACCCGCACCAAAGGAGATGTCTGGTTTTACAGCCGCAGCCGGCAGGAACTCTGGAACAAGGGCGCCACTTCTGGCAACAAGCTGCTGGTACAGGAAATGTGGATAGACTGCGATAACGACACCGTTCTGGTAAAAGCCAAACCGCTGGGTCCCGTCTGCCACACCGGCAATAAAACCTGTTTCTTTACAAAAATTAAAACAGATCGATAGCTCACGGTTTCAGGTGTCTGTCCCGGGTATCGATAAAATGGGGCAGTTATCCTGATTGGATTCCAAATAATAAATACCGTAGAATAAAGAAAGGCGGACTATTAAGTCCGCCTTTTCTGTTGTCTTTTAAAAACTGCCGGTGGTTATTTTCTGTTGTAACGCTGATTGAAACGTTCGACGCGACCGGCGGTATCGATTATTCTGCGCTCACCTGTAAAGAACGGATGGCAGGTGCTGCAAAGCTCGACTCTCATTTCCTTCTTGGTCGAACCGAGTGTAATAATATTGCCGCAGGAGCATACGACCTTGGCATCTGAATAATATGTGGGATGAATCTTTTCCTTCATGATATTTAACCAGCGTAAACGCTTACCTTCCTTCTGTTATTGGTCGTCGGTTCGTATTTTACCACTCCGTCAATCAGAGCATAGATAGTATGATCTCTTCCGACACCGACATTATTTCCAGGTTTGATACGCGTACCCCTCTGCCTGACCAGAATCGTTCCGGCATTTACTTTTTCATCGGCATATCTCTTTACGCCCAGCATCTTGGGTTTGCTGTCGCGCCCGTTGTGTGAAGAACCGCCACCCTTTTTACGAGCCATTTAGGACACCCCCGGTTGAACAATTTCATCGATAGTCAGCGCAGTGTACATCTGGCGATGCCCTGTCTTTTTACTGCTTCTCGTCTTGTTCTTATATTTGAAGACAATAATCTTTTTATCCTTGCCTTCGCCTTTAACTGTCGCAACCACTTTTGCTCCCTCGATAGTGGGTTTGCCGACTATCTGCTGATCATCATCAGCAATCAGTAATACCTTATCCAGCTCGACAGTATCGCCTTCGGCAGCAGGCAGACGTTCCACCTTGATGCTTTGGCCGGGAGCCACTTTATACTGTTTTCCGCCGGTTTCAATTATTGCGTAAATCTCAGTAAACCTCCATCAATAAAACACTTTATTCTATCAGCTAGCGACGATTGGTGTCAACTGTGGTACTGTGCCACAAATCAGATATCGTTTCCTTTAACTCTTCGAGCGGTTTGTCCGTATCGATGACAATTTTTGCCGCCTTTATCCTGTCTTCCAGCGGGATCTGCATATTCATTCTTGCTTTAATATCTTCTGCGCTCATTCCTTTTTTAATAAGGCGTTCGACGATTACCTCTTTCGGGGCTAGCGTTAACCAGATTTCGTCTACTCTGGTTGCCCAGCCCGCCTCGATAAGCAGCGGAGCTTCTATTACCGCTACTTCAACTCCCTGCTTTCTATAATTTTTCAGGAGGCTCTGTATGCGCCGGTAAATGGCCGGGTGGCTTATCAGGTTGAGTTTTACCAGTTCGTTGCGGTCTTTAAAAACCACATCAGCCAGTTTTATACGTTCTATTTTCCCATCCGCGCCCAGCACCTGTTTGCCGAATGCATCGACGATTTTCTGTTGTATAACGGCATCGGTTTCCAGGATTTCATGCCAGATGCTATCGGCATTCAGAACGGCAGCCCCCAGTTCCGCCAGAAAGCCGGCCACTGTGCTCTTGCCGCTGCCGATGCCGCCCGTTAATCCTATTATCTTCATTGCCTGTCTTTACCTCTAAACAACCGTGTTGTCGTGATTTCAGGATGACATAAAAATGCGGTTTTCTTTATTATACCAGTTCCAGCATTCGCATCCCGTTTATTATCATACTGACGGCGATAGCCGCTAATAGCAGACTGAACACCTTGGAAATGGCGCCTAAGCCGCCCTTTCCAAGAAAATGGCTCAGCCGGTTGCCAAGAAGGAAAATAATCCAGGCAACGAGCATATTCAGAGCAAAAGAAATGAGCACGATATAGAGCGGGAACTGCATGGCTAAAAGCAATAGCGTTGCAATGGTAGCCGGGCCGGCTGTCAGGGGAGTGCCGATGGGAACCACAGCTACTATTTCGTCCTTATCGATATCCACCATGCGGCCGGTAATTATCAGTTTAATCGAAAGCACCAGCAGGATTAATCCGCCGGCAATGGCAAAAGCCCCCACCGAGATGCCCATTACGTTTAAAATAAATTGCCCGAAGAACAGGAATGCCAGGCCGACGACCAGGGCAGTGACTGTCGCCACGTTAATCATCTTGCGTTTTTCCCGCAAAGTCATTCCCTCGCCGAGAGCAATCACTACCGGCAGCGTCCCCAGCGCGTCGATAACTATAAAAAGTGGAACAAAGGTCAGAATAAAATTGTGCCAGAAATCAGCCATGAAAATTCGTTATCTCCAGTAATTAAAAATAAACATAAAGATTATAACACAGACAGACTAATCGGGATTAATGCCATATTGTCGACAGGCATATTAAGCGGATACGGCCTGTTTTTAACCTTTGTTCTTCCGGCTATCGGGGAGAGATTTATTCTTTGATGTATAAAATCTTAACTAAACTCTGCTATAATAGAGCTCAATATTATTTTTTAACCAAGGAGCGGGATATGCTGAAGAATATTTTAAAGATACTGGAAGAAGATTCCCGTACTACGCCTGCACAGATATCGACCATGCTGGGAGTATCCGAAGATGAGGTCTCATCTGTTATCAAAAAAGCTGAAGATGATGGAAAAATTCTCAAATACAAGACGTTGATTGACTGGGACAAGGTTAACGATGAGCATGTCTGGGCTTTAATCGAGGTTCAGGTATCCCCCCAGAGAGACACCGGATATGATGCCATTGCCGAAAAGATATACCGCTTTCCACAGGCGCGCAGTGTTTACCTGATGTCGGGGGCTTATGACCTGGGGGTGCTGGTAATGGGTAAATCGATGCATGAAATCGCCGATTTTGTCGGCCAAAAACTTGCGCCCATCGAGGGCGTCCGCGCTGCCGTCACCCACTTCATCATGAAGAGGTACAAGGAAGACGGCGTAATAATGAATGGTCCTGAAGAAATAAAGAGGCAACCGGTTATATTATAGTTCCTTTTAATTTTTGAGAATCGGCAGGTGTGCTATGAACAACGGGATTGAAGATAAAAACAGCAGATTGATATCGGGAAGGGTGAATGCGCTTGCTCCCTCCGGAATACGTAAATTTTTCGACCTTTTAAACTCGATTGAAGGGGTAATTTCGCTGGGAATCGGCGAGCCTGATTATACTACCCCCTGGCATATTCGTGAAGCGGCTATTTACTCGATGGAAAAAGGCATGACCATGTACACCTCCAATGCCGGTATCCCTGAGGTACGCCAGGAGTTATCGCGTTATATTAAAAATCATTATGGCCTTGAGTACGATTGGAAGTCGGAACTGCTGATTACGGTCGGTGTCAGCGAAGCGCTCGACCTGGTGATGCGGGCGCTGTTGAATCCGGGTGATGAAGTTATACTCCCCGATCCCTGTTATGTTTCATATCCGGCCTGCATATCGCTGGCGGGCGGCATTCCGGTCAGTATTCCTACCTATGAAGCCAATAATTTTGAAATCAGCGCTTCCGATATCGAAGCCCGAATCACGCCGAAAACAAAGGCGATTATGCTGGGCTACCCGGCGAATCCCACCGGCGCTGTCATGCCGCGCCAGAAGCTGGAAAAAATAGCCGAAGTAGCCTGCAAACATGACCTTTTAATGATTGTCGATGAAATCTATTCCAGACTGATTTACGGTATCGAGCATACATGTTTTGCGGCGTTGCCCGGTATGCAGGAACGCACAGTGTTATTGAACGGTTTTTCTAAATGCTTTGCCATGACCGGCTGGCGTGTCGGCTATGCTGCTGCCAGCAAATCGATTATTGCCGCCATGAATAAAATCCACCAGTACACCATCATGTGTGCCTCCACCATGGGGCAGATGGCTGCGCTTGAGGCTATGAAATCAGGGGAGAAAGATGTAATCGAAATGGTGGAGGACTATAACCGCCGCAGGCTGGTAATGGTGAACGGCCTGCGTAATATCGGCCTTTCATGTTTCGAGCCGAAAGGGGCTTTCTACGCTTTCCCCAGCATCAAGAGCACCGGTATGAGCTGCGAGGAATTTGCCGAAAAACTGTT
>JAAYNN010000153.1 GCA_012520835.1 Dehalococcoidales bacterium | reverse complement strand
GTGAGGCATTTAACTATTGACATCGTTTACCGGTGACTTTAGAATAATCACATATAACCAGGAGGAGAATGCCGATGAATAAGCCGTATTTGCTGATTTTAGTGATTGTCTGGCAATTTTTATCCGCTTTTATGGCGCTGATAGGATTATTAGCTATTGCCATTGTCTTCTTCCCGGATGCTATCACTTCGATGGAGTATTCGTCACTGCCCGGTTTCATTTTCGGCATCGGCCTGGCAGTGTTAATCCTGCTCGCCTTTATCATCATCTCTGTCATTGCCGCCGTCGGCTTAATCAAGAATCAGGAATGGGGACGAATAATGGCGCTCGTTCAGGCTGCGCTTTGCGTCTCTGCCCCTCCGCTGGGTACTGTAGCCGGCATCCTGATACTGGTTTACCTGCTACGCCCCGATGTTCAGGGATACTTCAAGGCTGTTCCGCCGGCTGAGTATGCCGAGTATAAAGAAGAGAATATAGAAAGATAAAAGATAAGGGGGCGGTATCCCGCCCCCCTTATAGACTTTTTGATTTGACTTATCAACAGCCGTTCTTGACGATGGTGTTCCTCAGTGTGCCGATTGAATCTATCTTGACCTCCACAACGTCTCCCGGGTACATCGGCCCGACGCCGCTGGGCGTTCCGGTCGCGATGATGTCCCCAGGCATGAGGGTCATCACGTTGGAAATAAAGTTGATGATTTCCGGTATGTTGTAGATAAAATCGCTGGTATTCCCCTTCTGTTTCAACTTGCCATTCAGATAGGTCTCGACTTCGATGTTGGCAGGGTCGAGGTCGGTTTCTATCCACGGGCCAATGGCGGCAAAGGTATCGAAACCCTTGGCACGCGTCCATTGCAAATCGGCTCTCTGTAAATCACGGGCGGTAACATCGTTAAAGCAGGAATACCCAAGCACATATTTCATAGCATCTGCTTTCGATATGCGCCAGCCGCCTTTCTTGATAACCACAGCTACTTCCCCCTCGTAATCCACCCTGCTGGAAACCGACGGGTAGATGATATCTTCTTCCGGCCCGATGACCGACGTAGAGGGTTTTAAAAAAGTAAGCGGTGAATTGGGCAGCGGCATATCCATTTCTTTGGCATGCGCATGATAATTCAAACCCATGGCAATAATTTTAGTAGGCTCGCAGGGAGCCAGCAGTTTGACCTTCTCCAGCGGAAAGAACTCTTTGGTCGGTTCGAGATATTTGAAGGGTTTCCCTATATATTTTTGAACTGTATGGTCGTTCAATACACCGTATTCATTGGTACCGTTTACTGAAAATCTTACATATCTCATAATAAATAGTTATTTTAATCCAATCCTCTTATCAATGCAAACCTGAAACCATGAATTGAAAAATATGCTGTCTTTTTACGATTGTTTTGCCGCTTCAGGCAGTACTATTTTTCTTGACACGACTTAACGCTGATTGATAAACTGATATACTGCAGTGCTTGCAGTCCCAATCTCATATAATCGGGAGAAAAATGACGGCAGATAAACTGGAAAAAGGGCTGGTTTCAGTCTTCACCGGGGACGGTAAAGGAAAAACTTCAACCGCCATCGGCATCGCCACCAGGGCAACCGGCCATGAATTAAAGGTTTATATTTCTTTCTTTTTAAAAGGTGGAAATTTTATCCACGGGGAGAGAAAAACTCTTTCCTCGCTGCCCGGCGTAAAATTCGAAAGTTTCGGATGCGAAGGCTGGGTAGATAAAGATAATATCCGCCCCGAAGATATCGAACAGGCGCGCAAGGGTTTTACCGCATCTAAAGATGCCCTGCTCGGTGGGGAATACGATGTCGTTATCATGGATGAAATTAACATGGCGGTTAACCTGGGATTGATTCCCTTAGACGATATATTGACTCTTATTGCCGACAAGCCTGTCAATGTCGAATTGGTATTAACCGGCAGATGTGCGGATGGCAAAATTATACAGGCCGCCGATCTGGTAACGGAAATGCTTTCGATAAAACACCCTTACAACAGCGGCATACAGGCACGCCGGGGGATTGATTACTAAACGGTTATTATATTAAATTATTAAAGTCTTTATTTGGGAGGACATCATGAAACTAACTTTAAGTGTAATTAAAGCTGATATCGGCGGCTTTGTCGGACACTCCGAATCGCACCCTGAAATACTGGCATCGGCTAACGAAAGCCTGAACAAGGCTAAAGCCGAAGGCATGTTGATTGATTACTATGTAACCAAGTGCGGCGACGACCTGCAGCTAATCATGACCCATAGTATGGGCGTCGGCAGCGAAAAAATTCATAAAATGGCCTGGGATACCATGGTTAAGGGCACCGAAATCGCCAAGAAACTTAAATTATACGGCGCAGGACAGGACCTGCTGGCGGATGCCTTCTCAGGCAACGTCAAGGGCATGGGGCCGGGCGTTGCCGAGATGGAAATCGACGAACGCATCTCCGAACCCGTTATTATTTTCATGGCTGATAAAACTTCATCCGGCGCATGGAATATGCCGCTCTACAAGATGTTTGCCGATCCGTTCAACACCATCGGCCTGGTAATTGCCCCCAATATGCACAAGGGTTTTTCATTCGAAGTACACGATGTTAAAGAACATAAGAAAGTTCACTTCAACACTCCCGAAGAGATATATGATTTACTGGTGCTTATCGGCGCTCCGTCACGCTACTGCGTTAAATCGGTAACCAGCCGCGATACCGGTGAAATCGCCGCCGTATCCTCCACCCAGAAACTTTCGCTGATTGCCGGACGTTATGTCGGCAAGGACGACCCAGTTTGCATCGTACGCTGCCAGGGTTCCTTCCCGGCGGTGGGCGAAGTGCTTGAGCCTTTCTCACATCCGGCTATTGTCGAGGGATGGATGCGCGGTTCACACAACGGGCCCTTGATGCCGGTTTCCATACCCGACAGCATTCCCACCCGCTTCGACGGGCCTCCCAGAGTCATTGCCTGCGGTTTCCAGCTTGCAGATGGAAAACTGATCGGCCCACGCGACATGTTTGCCGATATTTCCTTCGACGATGCCCGACAGATAGCCAACAGGGCTGCCGAATACATGCGCCGCCACGGCCCCTTCGAGCCGCACCGCCTGCCGCTGGAAGAAATGGAATATACCACTATGCCACAGGTAATGAATAAACTAAAGGGGCGATTTACCGACCTGGAGGACTAAATGCCCGCGCTTCTGATTGCGACTAACAACCGGGGCAAGCTGGCAGAGCTTAAACTCATATTTGCAGGCTTGCCCTGTTCTATTGTTTCCCCGGTTGATATCGACCTCGACCTCGAGATTGAGGAAAACGGCTCCACATTCGAAGAAAATGCACAGGTGAAATCCGTTGCTTTTGCCAGAGCCAGCGGGCTTTTGACGCTGGCGGACGATTCGGGGCTGGAGGTGGAAGCGCTGGGGGGAGAACCGGGGGTGCGCTCCGCCCGCTATGCCGGTGATAATGCCACAGACAGCGAGCGTATCCAATACCTTCTTTCCAAAATGAAGGGAATCCCCGCAGGAAAGAGACATGCCAAGTTCCGCAGCATCATGGCCATAACCACACCGCTTGATTTGCATACCGCATTTAGCTGCGGTGAATGCCGCGGTGAAATCGCCTTCGAACCGAGGGGGGAAAACGGCTTCGGCTACGATCCGGTATTCTTCTTGCCGCAACTGGGAAAGACGATGGCGGAACTGCCGAAGGATATCAAAAACGGACTCAGCCATCGCGGTATGGCAGCCAGGAATGCTATACCGGTACTATATACTCTGTTAAATTTACAGCAAAACCGCTAAAAATTACTTGTTTTATCCCTCTATTTTGTTATATACTACACCACACTACTATATATGGGGGTGCATCATGAAATTATCATGCCTTCAGGAAAACCTTAACCGCGGACTGTTTAATGTCGGCAGAGCCGCCGCAACCAGGACCACCTTGCCCATCACCAACAATGTCCTGTTAGCGACCGATGAAGGGCGCTTGAAGCTGGTCGCTACCAACCTTGAAATGGCAATTACCTACTGGCTGGGAGCCAAGGTGGAGGATGATGGTGCGATTACCGTACCTGCCAAATTATTAAATGAATTTGTGGCGTCACTGCCCAGCGATAAAATCAATATCAGCCTTTCACCGCGCACCCGTACGCTTCAATTGAAGTGCGCCCGTTTCGAAGCCAGAATCAAGGGCGTCGATGCCAAGGATTTTCCGCCGATACCCAGTGTCGAAGACGGAGTGATTACAAAAGTCGAGGCAGAGGCACTCAGGAAAGGCATTGAAAAGGTTGTTTTTGCCGCCGCTTCCGATGAATCAAGGCCGGTGTTGACCGGCATCAATGCCGATTTCGATGGGGATACTTTGACTCTGGCTGCCGCCGACGGTTTCAGGCTGGCAGTTTACAGGATGCCGCTGGCGACACGCGTCGATAAAAAAACCACCGCCATCATTCCGGCTAAAACACTGGCTGAACTGAACAGGATGGTAACAGAACAGGAAGACCCGGTGGAAATCCGCCTGAACACCGCCAAGGGGCAAATCCTGTTCAAGTTGAAGGACATCGAAATGGTTTCCCAGCTTGTACAGGGAGCTTTCCCCCAGTATTCCCAGCTTATCCCTCAGAGCTATACCACACGCGCTGTAGTCGACATTGCGGAGTTTTTAAGAGCCACTAAGACGGCAAGTATATTTGCCCGCGACGGCAGCAATATTATCAGGCTGGTAATTACGCCGGGAGTTAAAGAAGCACCCGGAAAACTAACTGTTGCCGCCCGCTCGGAAGAAATCGGCGACGATATCGGCGAAGTGGATGCGCTTGTTCAGGGTGATGAAGCCAAGATTGCCTTCAACAGCAAGTACCTTTCCGATATCCTGACAGTGCTGCGTGAATCGCAGGTTGCTCTGGAAGTAACCAGCCCATCGAGCCCCGGCGTCTTCCGCCCGGTGGGAGTGGATAACTATATTCACGTGGTTATGCCGATGTTTGTCCAATGGGATTAATAAATATGTTTAAAATTGATTAACTGATGAAAGTGCCTGATTTTTATAGCAGGCACTTTTTATATCCAAACTGAGCCAAGTTTACGGTTAATGAATGGTCGTTACTTTCAGATCGCCAGCCATATTGACGGCAATCTCGAAAAGCAGATATGGAGCTATAGTATTCAGAAAGTCATAGTAATCCTTCTCGGCATCATTCTCACACTCATCCGACAGCGCCCTGATAATGACAAACTGCCTGTTGTTAAGATATGCGGTTTGAGCAACCGCCGCACCTTCCATATCCACACAATCCCCATTAAAAGACTTGATAAGCTGTTTCTTCTTTCCGGCTCCGGAAATAAATTGGTCGCCCGTAATAACCGTGCCAACCACTACTTTGGGGATATGATTATATGATTCACCCATAGCGGCATATCTGTATTTCAGTTTAAATAAGGACTGGATTGAAGCCTGTTGCGCTTTTTCAACAAGCGTCTGGTCGGCCTCGAAGGTATTAACGCCTAAAAACGGTATCTCGCCTAATGCAAAGCCCAATCCGATAGCATCGACATCATGATACCTGACGTCTTTCGATATAACAACGTCTCCGATGTGCAAATTGCTGTTTATAACACCCCCCACTCCAAGCAGGATAAGCCGGTCGGCATCGAAGCGGTCTATCATGATTTGTGCAGCCAGTGCTGCATTAACCTTACCCACCCCGCTCCTGGCAACTACCACGGGCACATCGATCAGTAAACCGGAAATAAAGGTAATCCCGGCATATTTTTCCTGAACCGGTTTTGAAATACTGTCGTGGAGCAGGTAGAATTCCTCTTCGAGAGGCGTGATGATATTCACTACTGGCTTATTCATCGCAGAATTTACTTTCCTAATTATTTATTGCACCAAGCTTAATACTATAACAAATTCAAGTTATTATAAACATATATAAGCCTGTCGGACTGTAAAACTGTGCATATTATACTCAATTAGTTATCTTTTCTAAAGTTATTGATTTTATCATTATACTGTTTCACTGACCAGCGATTCCTTTATCTTT
>JAAYNN010000152.1 GCA_012520835.1 Dehalococcoidales bacterium | reverse complement strand
TGTTGATATTATTGCTTTCATCCAGCCAGACCGAATCCTCCTGGGCAATATCGATATCTCTCAGATATGGGATTACACCCAGCATAGGCCTGCCCGTTTCCTTTTCCAGGAATTCGATGCCCGGCTGCAACAAACCAATATCGCCGCGAAACTTGTTTATAATAAGACCTTTCACAAACTCCCTTTCGTCATCCGCAAGCAGGTAAAGCGTGCCGACAAGCGAGGCGAAAACACCTCCCCGGTCGATATCCCCCACCAGCAGCACCGGCGACTTCGCCAGCTTTGCTATGCGCATATTGACGATTTCCCGCTCTTTCAAATTAATTTCAGCCGGGCTGCCCGCCCCCTCGATAACCACGATATCGTAAACAGACCTCAACCTCTGAAGCGAAGCCGAGACAATTTCCAGCAGCTTCCCCGTATGATTGTAATAATCGGCAGCCGAAATGGTATCCATCACTTTCCCCATAACGATCACCTGCGAGCGACTATCCGCTTCCGGCTTTAAAAGCACCGGGTTCATATCTACATGGGGCGTGATGCCGGCTGCCTCCGCCTGTGCCGCCTGTGCCCGCCCGATTTCGCCGCCTTCTTTTGTAACAAAGGAATTAAGGGACATGTTTTGTGCCTTGAAAGGAGCCGCTTTATAACCGTCCTGCTTCATGATGCGGCAGAGTGCGGTAACCAGTATGCTTTTGCCTACCGATGACGCCGTACCCTGAACCATTATAACCCTGCCCTGCATTAAACTCCCCTCGCTATTTCCTGCATCGATGAAACCAGCTTTTGATTGTTTTCCATCGTATTTACAGCAATGCGTATATATTCCGGCAGCCCGAAAGAAGCGCAGTCACGCACAAGAATGGATTTTTTAAGCAGTTTTTCCCTGTATTCCGCCGCATTTCCAACCCTGACAAGAAAGAAATTGGCTGCCGATGGCAGGCACGGAAAACGCAGCTTTTTAATCTCTTCGATAAGATAACGCTTTCCCGCCTGTATTTTTTCAAGACTGCATTGCATTACTTCCGTCTCCTGCAATGCCATTATCCCGGCTGACTGTGCCACCGCATTAACATTCCATGGCGGGCGGATACGATTCATTGCCCGGTTGATTTCACGATTGGCAACGGCATAACCCAGGCGCAACCCGGCCAGAGAGCAGTCCTTGGTCATCGAACGAACAACCAGCAGGTTGCCTTTATCGATAAACTCGAATGAAGACCAGGCCTCTTCGGTAAAGGATATGTAGGCTTCATCGAGAATTATTAAAGAATCCGGTGCCGCCTCAAGTATCTGCCCGAACTCTTCACGCGAAAGGTAATAGCCTGTCGGATTATTGGGATTGCATAAGAATATGGCTCTGGGATGATTATCTTTAATCAGCCTGACAGTTGCATCGATATCTGCCGCGAAACGATTCGACTCGGAAAGCCTTTGAACAATGATTTCGGCGCCAGCAATTTGGCAGGCAGTGCGGTATTCCCCGTAGGTCGGCTCCATTATAAACGCCTTATCGCCTGCCTCCAGATAGGCGGTTGCCGCCAGCCTTATCAATTCGGTCGAACCGTTTCCGGCGATTATGTTATCCACGGATAGCCCGGTTTTCCCGGCTATCGCCCGCCTGAGTGCGATGGACTCCGTGTCGGGATAGCAGTTTATGTCAACCCCTTCCAGCACCTCTCTAATTGCAAGAGGACTAAAATACGGATTCAGATTGGAGCTGAAATCGATAATACCTTCCGGAACGATGCCCAGTCTCTCCATTTCAGCATAGTCCGGGCCGCCGTGGCAGGCTTCCCCGATACGGTTTATATTATCTTTAGGCCATAACGGCATAACAAACCCCCGTAACAATCATGCAAAGCACAAACCAGATAGAAACCGAATACCACATCAGTTTTAAACTGCCGGATATCGATGTTGCCAAAAGCGGATTAACATCATCGCCCAGTATATAATACCCCGGTTTTTCCAGTTGCACCCCCAGCGCCCCCGCCACCGCCGCCATCGTCCAGCCGGCATTAGGGCTTTCCGTATTGGCATGGTCTCGCACCATTATAGCCCATGACCGGCGGGCATTCATTTTAGCCGGTCGGGAAGAGATTACCATAAGCAACCCCGAAATACGTGCCGGTATGTAATTCAGGACGTCATCCAGGCGGGCAGCAAACTTGCCAATGTATTCATGCTCACCGTGATAGCCGATTCTGGCATCGAATGTATTTACAACACGATAGGCGACAGCCCCCGGAACGCCCAGCAGCAGCCAGTAAAAAAGCGGTGCCACGATGCTGTCGGTAAGGCTCTCGGCAGTTACCTCCACCGCCGCCGATGTTATCTGCCTGCGGTTAAGATTCCAGGTATCGCGGCTGACCAGGCAGCTTATCTCCTGCCTGGCTGCTTCAGTTTTGTCTTTAAACAGCAGATCTCCTACCTTGCGAACGGCAGCATCCAGCGCTCTGGCTGAAAAACATGATTTGAACAGAATGGCTGCTGCCGGTATATATAATATCAGCGATATGCCCTTCAGATAAACGAGCAGAAAATAGACCGGCAGGCTAAATAGCGCGATTGTAAACAATACGATAAACAAACCGTAAATAAATTTGACCGTATTGTTTTTTTTCGGAGCAATCTTTAAAAATAAAGAAATCACCGCACCCATCCACACCACCGGATGCAAACGCCCGGGATATTCACCGATAACAAGGTCGATCAGTATCGCCAGAGGCAGGACAAACAGATTTTCCAAACAATCCCCCGGTAATTCAGCGCTCTATACCCGGCCTGGCGGGAACTCCCTTTTGGTAATAATGCTTGACTTCCCTCATTTCGGTTACCAGGTCGGCAGCCTCTATTATATCAGCAGGGGCATATCTGCCGGTAAGCACCAGCTCTACACCGGCAGGTTTCTGCGACATCAGTTTTAAAATATCGCCTGAAGAAATCAGCTTGAAATAACAGGCGGTCAAAATTTCATCCAATACCACAATGTGGTACTCTCCCGACAGCATGACTTCGCCTGCCCTTAAAAGACCCTTGCGGGCACACTCGGTATCTTCAGGAGAGATTGTTTCGGACACATGGATGAAGGCCCCCTTGCCGTATTGCTCGATGGTAATAAAGGAAGATACCATGCGGGCGGATTCTATTTCTCCGTAAGGATGCTTTTTAATGAACTGCCCGATATAGGTTTTTAACCCGTGTCCCATGGCGCGAAACGCCAGCCCGAGGGCAGCCGTCGTCTTGCCTTTGCAGTTCCCGGTATAAACCTGGATATAACCCCTGCCTATTGAACCCGATTCGTTTGCGGACATTTTACCTCCATTATTCATAAAGAGATTCTCCTGTTTCGTTTAAACAAGCGGTTTTACCTTACCCCCGGCACCCGATTTACCGGAAAATAAAGGAGCGGTACTATCTAATTATTGCCGCCATTATGATTCCTGCTGCTGGTAACCAGCGTCACCGGCAGTTTATTAACGGGATGAGGAGATATACACACATCGGCGCCGTAGACCTGCTTGACGTTTACGGCAGTAACCACTTCACAGGGGTTGCCCTCGTCGAAGATGCAGCCCTTATTCAACATGATGATGCGATCGCAGTACTGGGCTGCCAGGTTCAGGTCGTGCAGTGCGGCAAGCACTGCCAGTCCCTCGGTTTTGCAGAGACCGGAGATCAGTTCCAGTGTTTCTATCTGGTAATTGATATCCAGATGCGAGGTGGGTTCATCCAGGAGTATAATTTGCGGTTGCTGCGCCAGTGCGCGGGCAATCGTCAGGCGCTGCCTTTCGCCGCCGGAAAGCTCGCCTGCACGGCGCCCCGCCAGATGCAATGTATCCGTCATTTTCATGGCTTTCACGGTAATATCGACATCCTTCTGCCCCTCATATTCAAGAAACTTCATATGAGGAGTGCGCCCCATCATCACTATTTCAAAAGAGGTAAACGCCTCCGGCAGCGAAACGGACTGGGGAACTACCGCTACATAACGCGCTATTTCATTTTGTGAAAAAGT
>JAAYNN010000151.1 GCA_012520835.1 Dehalococcoidales bacterium | reverse complement strand
TTGGGTGCCCGATTATCTCTCACGCTATAGCCCCGACCCCCTGCGCTACCTGCTTTCGGTTAACATGCCGGAAACCAGCGATACCGATTTTTCATGGCGCGAATTCGTGCGCCGCAATAATGACGAACTGGTAGCCACCTATGGCAACCTGGCACAGCGCGTGCTGACTTTTACCTACCGCAGCTTTGACGGGTGCGTTCCCGATCCGGTGGATGTCGACGAGGCCAACCAGGTGCTTCTAAAGAAAACCGAAGAAACGCTGCAAACCATGGGAGAACTGATATCCGCCTGTCGTTTTAGGGAAGCCATCAGGGCTGCCATGACGCTGGCGCAGGAAACCAACCGCTATCTCGAGGAGAAATCCCCCTGGAAAGTCATCAAGACCGATAAACAGGCGGCTGCGGTTACTCTGTATGTAGCCCTTACTGTCATTTCGGGCTTGAGAACGGCATTTTATCCCTTCCTGCCATTCAGTTCGCAGAAATTGCATGAGTATCTGGGGTTTGAGGGAAAAGTGGAGGATGACGGATGGCAGCTGCGTTTCCCCTCTCCCGGCCAGCAGTTGCAACCGCCGCAGCCGCTCTTTACCAAGCTGGATGAGGAAATAATAGAGCAGGAAACCGCCAGGCTCGGTAAAAAAGACAACATATAATACGATAGGAGAAACGTCGTCGTGGATATAAAACAGGTTTATACACTGGTTAAAGAAGGACTTGTCGGTGTTGAAGATAACTTCAAGGCACTTGCCTCCGCTAAGATTGAAACTTTTCCCGAGCTGCACAAGATGCTCGAACACATTTTATCGGGCGGCGGGAAGGTGGTGCGCCCGTTACTGGCTTTTCATTCCGGCAGCCTCTTCAATTATAATCATGAAAAACTGGTTTACATGGCTTCGGCCAGCGAGTTGATGCACATTGCCACACTGGTACACGACGATGCCATCGATAAAGCCAATGTACGCCGCGGGCGCGCTACCATTAACAGCATCTGGGGAGTGGACAGGGCGATTATTTTCGGCGATTACCTGTTTGCCAAGGCGGCACAATTTGCCGTTTCCACCGAAAGTCTGCGAGTAGTCGGTTTTTTTGCCGAAACACTGGCAGCCATTTCTCACGGCGAGCTGCGGCAGGGATTCAGCGCCTACAAGCTCAATCAAACCTTCGATGAGTATCTGGAACGCATCATCGGCAAGACAGCGGCTTTGTTTGCTCTGGCTACCGAGGGCGGTGCGGTATTGGGCGGTGCTTCCGAGCAGGATGTTAAATCATTGAGGGATTTCGGCATCAATCTGGGTATAGCTTTCCAGATAGTAGATGATATCCTCGATTTTACCGCCAGCGAGAAGGAACTGGGGAAACCGGTGGCCTCCGACCTTATACAGGGCACCATGACACTGCCCTCAATGATGCTTCTGGAACGCTTCCCGGGCGATAATCCGGTGCGGCGCATTTTCAATAATGAAGGGGACAGCAAAAAGAACGTCGCAGAAGCCATCGATTTGCTCAAGAAATCCGA
>JAAYNN010000150.1 GCA_012520835.1 Dehalococcoidales bacterium | reverse complement strand
ATGGGAAAGGAATAGACCACCTGCGCCTTGGGATGCTCCAGGCAGAACAGGAAGATACCCACTGTCTGCGACTTGGTACCGAAAGGCCCGATTACCATGTTAAATGAATCCTTGATTTCACGATAGATCTCTTCAAGCACATTTCTGGCAGAATACGGGTCATCGGCCGGAACATCTTTCAACTCCACTCCCGGTTGAGACAGCAGGAACGAGTTGTTGTTTTTGGCATATTCCAGGTATTCATCGCAGTTGCCGCGCGGAGGATTGGTAATCAGTGCGATTGTTCTGGCCGGGTTAAAATGTTTCCACACCGTCAGTGAGCGTTCCGGTTCGAATCCTAAAAACAGCACCAGCACCGTCTGCTTTTCGAAAGAAATGGTGCCGAAGAAATTATGCACCGTCGAAATCTGTTCCACCCCGCGGGTAAGCCTGGTAGGGGAGTAGCTCTGGGTGGTATGTATGATGCGCGGGATGCCCAGGTTCTGTTCCGCCACTAAAAAATGCAGCAGTTGCAGCAGGTAAATCTTGGTAAAACCGCTGATATCGAATGTAATATAGGAATCATCGGCATCTTTGGGGCGGCAGCGGTTCCAGATATTCTTGAGCTGGCTGATGCCTTCCATGGGATTGTCGCGCTGGCAGCGGATGATAAATACACCTTCCGAAGTTCTTCTGCTGAGATCGGCCTGCAACTTCAACATGTTGGTTTCGACCACCTGTTGATAGAAAGGCTCCTCGATTACAAAGATGACACTGAAACGCACCCGGTAACTGGGCCCGGCTTTGGCGGCTCCCTGCAGGCACCTATCCTCGAAACTGGCACAACAGATAAACAGGTCATCGGGGCCATATTCATTCAGCCTGGTCAGGTTTTCTATTTCGATTGGATCTTCGTGTGCCCTCATCTAATATAAACCCCGTAATAAATTACGACTGAACAGGTTAAACTTAAACAAACAAGCAATTAAGGTCCTCACATTCACTATAACCGCCCTGAAAAATATTGTCAATTTTTGGTAAGAGCCCATAACATATCGGACACTTACACCCCTCTGGTCAGAAAAACAAAAAACTATTATAATAACCTGGTACTATATTACCAATCGCTGGAAAAGGAGCCGGGACATGTTCGATATAACCCCGCCCATTCTGATAATAGTCGGAATAGTGTTTGTCCTGTTCGGTATCATAGCCATGGTTTGGCCTAAAAAAGCTGTTTATATTATCTCTGCCACGATGATACTGGTCGGAGCCTTTATAATAGTCTATTCACTGGATTAGCGTCATGTATTATTTTGCATACGGCTTAAATTTGAATAAAAAGCAGATGGCAGACGTGTCTCCGCAAAGCCGTCCGCTTTATAGCGCCACCCTCCACAATTACCGCCTGCTGTTTACGGGGTGGACGCGCCAGTGGCGCGGCGGTGTTGCTACTATCAAACGCTCTACCGGCGACAAGGTTCGCGGCGCCATCTATGATGTTCCCGATACGGACTGGGGAAAACTGGATAAAGCGGAAGACTGTCCTGGTAATTTCGAACGCATCAGGGTACTGGTAAACAACGAAGACGGCGAGGCAATGGAAGCTGTTGCCTACATCAAAAAGGGACAGCTCCAGGCGGATGAATCGAAAGCCTCCCCGGAATACCTGAAAATCATCCAGCAGGGCTACAGGGACTGGCGACTCATGTAGCATCGTATTATACCAATGCCTTTTCAGTTAATAAATAGCCTTGACAGGCCACTGGACAACCCTCTGACAACCCGATGACAGCTTTATTTTAAGGGCTGTACATCCCAGCTTGAAATTGACATAAAGTTTCCGTTTTACTAATCGGCCGTCACATTTTTAAGCATTTCCCGTTTTAATGGATGTCAATATGTCATAATATATTTTGAAAAGAGGGTAAAATGGGAAATTTAACATTAATTTTACGAATAGGCTGTTGCATTTTTAAATATTTCCTGTTTTAATTGATATATAGTTACATAATTAATGTCGTAATATGTTTTGAAAGAGGATAAAATGGCAAATTTAACATTAAAAGCATCTAAAAGGACTATTTTAGGGAAAAAAACGGCTTCACTGCGCAGGCAGGGAATTACCCCAATCCATGTCTTCGGTAACAAAATCGAATCCCTGGCGCTGCAGTGCGACAGCAACGAACTTAAAAAATTGATTGCGCAGGGAGGTACAACACGCCTGATAGATGTCTTAATCGAAAAAGAGAAGACTCCCCGCAGCGTCTTTATCCGTGAGATTCAGCGCGATGCCATAAACGGACAGCTGCTGCACGTCGATTTCTACCAGGTCAATAAGGCTGAAAAAATGACCGCCGAAATCCCCTTCGTCTTCGTCGGAGATTCTCCGGCTCTTAAATCCAAGTTCAACATGACCGAACAGCTGTTGACCCATATCCAAATCGAAGCCTATCCGGATAAGATGCCGCCTCATATCGAGGTGGATATCAGCGGCTTGGAAGAAGCGGGAGACACTATTTATGTTAAAGATATAGTCCTCGACGAGGACATTTCGACTACTGCCGATGCGGAGCAAATTATTGTCAAGATCAGCAAAATCAAGATAGACGAAGAACCGGTAGCCGCTGAGGCCGAACCTGAAGAAGCCGGGACCGTCGAAGAAACCAAAGCTGAAGAAGAAACTGAAAATAAATCTGGCGACGAGTAATAATCTACAACCGCAAGGTATTCTTTAAATTATGAAAAATAATAAACAGAAATCAGCTGCGGCAGTAGAAATAAATAACATCTATAAAACCTACGGTAAAAAAACGGTGGTCTCGGATGTGTCCTTTACTGTTGAGAAAGGCGAGATATTCGGGCTGATCGGACCCAACGGCGCCGGAAAGACCACCACCATCCGCATGATGATGGATATCATCAAGCCGGATTCAGGAGAAGTCTATATCCTTGGTGAAAAATTCCGCGAGGAAACCAAGAACAAAATCGGCTACCTGCCGGAAGAGCGCGGCCTGTATAAAAAACAAACCGTCATGGACACCATAAAATATATGGCAGCGCTCAAAGGGGTTGCCGTCAGCAACGAGCACATCGAGGAAATGCTGAAACACATCGGCATGCTGCCCCACAAGAATAAAAAAATAGAGGAAATGAGTCGCGGCATGGGACAGCTCATCCAGTTTCTGGTTACTATCGTCCATAATCCGCCACTGGTAATACTGGATGAGCCCTTTTCCGGACTCGACCCGGTGAACACCGAACTCCTGAAAGGCTTGATAAAAAAGCTGAAGGATGAAGGGAAATCGATAATCTTCAGCACCCACCAGATGAGCCAGGTCGAGGAACTGTGCGACCGGCTTTTCATGATTAACAGGGGAAGCAAGGTTTTATACGGCGGGCTGGATGAAATAAAGCACAAATACCGTGAAAATTCCGTCTATATCACCTACGAGGGCAATGTCGGTTCTCTTAAAGGCGTTACCCAAAGCCGCGAAAAAGACGGCTATACCGAATTCTTTCTTGATAACAAAACCTCTCCGCAGGATATCCTGCAACAGCTAGTTGATAAAAGGATAACGGTAACCCGATTCGAAATCGGAGCCCCCAGCTTGAATGAAATATTCATTCGCATTGCTGGAGTAAACGGAGAAGGCAATGAATAAGATAAAAATCATATTCAAACACGAACTGTTAACCACCATAAAGCGCAAATCGTTCATCATAATGACCGTCGCTTTCCCGCTTCTGGGTTTACTCCTGGTGGGTGGATACGGCGCCATAAAGGGAGCTATTGGTGAAACTCCGCCGGAGGAAATCAATATTGGTTATGTGGATAAAGCAGGCGGATTCGATAAAGACCTTGTTCACGGTACTGTAACGTTAATACCGCAGGAAAACCAGCAGACAGCCCTTGCCAGTATGAACGACGGCGATATCAGCCAGTTCTTTGTCATACCGCAGGACTATATGACTACCGGCAGCATCATCAGATACACCCTCGGGAGAGAAGTGGAGGTCTCCAGCGAAGTATATTACGCAATCGAAAGATTTCTGGTCAATAATATCCTGGCCGGTAATGTCGAAAGCACTATTATAGACCGAGTGGCTTCACCTCTATATTTAAGCAGCATTACCCTTACGCCTGAAGGGAAAGTGGCCGAACAGCAGGGCGGATTTACGTCCTTTATTGTTCCCTATATCTTCAGTATTTTACTGGTGGTAGCTATCTTTACTTCCTCCGGATTCCTGCTGCAGGGTTTGGGGGAGGAGAAGGAAAACCGGGTCATGGAGATACTGCTTTCATCGGTTTCATCAACCCAGCTTATCACCGGCAAGGTACTCGGACTGGGCACCGCCGGCCTGATTCAGATTATCGTCTGGCTGGTTTCCGCCAGGTTCATTGCCGGTATAGCCTCGACTTCCATCGGAGGCATGTTAAGCGGTCTTACCATAGCCACCGATTTCCTGGTCATCAGCCTGATTTATTTCATACTGGGATATCTGCTCTTTGCCATCATCATGGCCGTCTCCGGCTCGATCGGCGCCACTGCCCGCGAAAGCCAGCAGTTCTCAGCCGTGTTTACGTTTTTGGCAGTGGTCCCGTTTTTCTTTATCGTTAACATTATGGAGTTCCCCAACGGCGGAATCTCCCAGTTCCTGACGCTCTTCCCGCTGACGGCACCGCTCACGGTAATACTGCGCATGGGGGTAGCCGATATCCCAATCTGGCAGCTTGTAACCAGCATGGCTTTAATGATTTTAACCACCGTAGGCTCGATTTTCCTTTCGGGCAAGATATTCCGCACCTTCCTTTTGATGTACGGAAAGACCCCCAAGCTGGGAGAAATCATAAAGGCGCTGAGACAGGCTTGATACAAAATAATTTCAGGTTATTCAGAAACGGGGATTGTGATTCGATCCCCGTTTTGTTATTATTTTGCATAAGATGATTATCGATTTTCATACCCATATCTTCCCGCCGCAGGTAATAAATAACCGCGAGCGCTATGTGGAAAGCGACTGTTGCTTTGCCATGCTTTACCAAAATCCCAGAGCAAAACTGATCAGCGCCGAAGAACTCATCGAAAGCATGGACGAGTCGAAGGTTGACATCTCGGTGGTGCAGAATATCGGCTGGACAAGCCATGAACTGTGTGTCGAGACCAACGACTATATTATCGAGTCTGTAAAAAAATATCATGGCAGGCTGGTAGGGTTTTGCAGTGTCCAACCCCTGTCAATGGATGCCGCCGTTAAAGAAATCGAACGCTGCGCTGCCGCTGGCATCAGGGGAGTAGGAGAACTGAGGCCGGATGTGCAGATGTCAAGGATTGACAACAAGGATTTCATACAGCCCCTTGTCGATACGCTGGTAAAAAAGAAGATGATTCTGCTGATGCACAGTTCCGAGCCGGTAGGGCACTATTATGCGGGCAAGGGAACGGTAACGCCTCAGGTGCTTTACCCTTTCATCTACAACCACCCGGAACTGACTGTCGTTTGCGCCCACTGGGGCGGAGGGCTGCCGTTCTATGCCCTGATGCCCGAAGTTAAGATAGCCCTGGAAAATGTTTATTTCGATTCGGCAGCCTCGCCTTTCCTCTATGAGCCGCAGATTTACGGGCAGGCGGCCGCGCTGGTCGGAGAGGATAAAATACTCTTCGGCAGCGACTATCCGCTGATATCTCAATCCCGCATGATAAAAGAAATACTGGTACAGGACCTGCCGGATATCGTTAAGATGAAGATACTGGGAGAAAACGCCCGCAAGCTGTTGGGGATTGCCTGAAGATGGAAAAAATCCGTTCCTTTATCGCCATGGAATTGCCACAGGATTTGAAGGTACAGCTTGCAAAGCTGCAATCCCGTTTAAAGACAGACCGGCCGCGCGTCAAATGGGTTTCTCCCGATGGCATACACCTCACTTTAAAGTTTCTGGGAGATGTCGATGCTGCACGCATAGCGCAGGTGACACAGGCTATGACAGAAGCTGTCAAGGGTATCCAATCTTTTGAACTGGCCGTCGGACAACTGGGAGTATTCCCCAATCCGCAGAAGGTGCAGGTGGTCTGGGTGGGGCTGGAAGGGGATCTGACAACACTGGACAGTCTCTATCGCCAACTGGAAGACAGCATGGCAAAAATTGGCTTTCCGCCCGAAAACAGGGGTTTTAAACCGCACCTGACGCTGGCGCGCGTGGGCAATGAAGCACTGCCGGATGAACGTAAACGATTCGGTGGTTTAGTTACCGCCTGCAAAGCAGACATCAACTATTCGATGAAAGCGAGCAGCTTAAGTCTGATGAAAAGCGTGCTGGCGCCGCGCGGAGCAAGTTACACGAGATTAAGCCTTATCGAGTTTGGCAAGTAAGACCGCCCGGCAATCCTTTTTATATTTAAACAAGCCCCAGGCTGTTCTTCAGGGCATCATCGACTTCCATCATTTTTGCAGTCGATAATTGTCCGCACTTTTCACCGAGCATCGAACCGGGTATTGTCATTATGTACGCCAGGTCAACGGCATATATTTTCCCCATACCGCTGTCACGCGGAGAACAAACCACGACAAACGGATAGCCGTTACTGGCGGGAACCTCGGTTGTCAAAAAAGCGACAACGGTATTCCGGCCGTATTCATTGCCGATATCGTTCTGAATAACGAGAACCGGAGCGTCATACCCATGTATATTCCGCTTCAGGCGATATATTTCACCCCGCCTGTACTTATTTTCCATCATTCTGCTTCCGCTCAGGCAAGGTTTTCTGCAAGGAGGCAGTGGCTTCAAAATATTTCCGGTGTTGCTCTGCCATCGCCAGATAGCCTTCCTTCATAGCGTTCTCCTTTCTCATGTCCGCCATTTCCTGTATACATAACGAAATAGCCCCGCTGCGTGAAATCCTCATTTCAGCCGCTATTTCGTCGACAACGGCAACCAGATTCTTAGGTATACTGACTGATAATTTCTCTCCCCTGGCATCCATATATTCACCCCGTGCTGACATACTGTTAGTATGATACTATAGTATTACTTTTTAGATGTCAATATTTATTCCTTATATACCTTACTTTTCCTCTTACTTTTTTCAATATTCCAGTTATGTGTTTAAAAGGACTTAATAACCGCAACAATAGCCTGCAATGACAAACCGGTTAGCCTTGTAAATAAATTATTAACTGATGTATACTCAAAGCAACAATTTCGGACGGGAGGTGGACTTCGTGGAACAAGTTAATTTTCCTAAATGCCAAAAATGCGGCAGCGGAAACCTGGTACCCCTTTCAGATTTCGGAAACCAGGGGGCATCTATTCTCTATAAAGCATGGGTTTGTACCAATCCTGATTGCGGCTATAACCTCAAAATCAGGAACGGCGATATTTATATCAACGAACCGATTATGAGTGGAGTGGGCGGGCGTCCCCGGCAGAGCTAAGATTAATTCGTAGATTTTGATGGTTCTGTTCGGCAATAGTGTTTGTTAATAGACAACTATATTTGAAATATCATACTGTAGATATCGCAACCGAATAGTATTTTTTTATTAAAATAACACAGGAAAAATAAATGCTGCCTGTCTTGGAGGGATTAAAAAAGACAGCGCTGGACTTGCTGTTCCCGCTGCGCTGTATCGAATGCGGCTTGGAGGGCAGTCTGATATGTCCGGATTGCCAAAACAGGCTGGCACGGATTCAACCGCCGGTCTGCCCTTTCTGCGGGGTAGACAACTCCCCTGACAGGCCCTGCACAAACTGTCCAGTGTTTCGACCGGTTATCGACGGTATTCGCGCCCCGTTCCGTTTTGAAGCCACCATCCGCTCCGCAGTTCACCAGTTGAAATACCGCAATCTGAGAGCGCTCGCTTCACCTCTGGCTGCTATGATGGCTGATTATCTTTCTGAAAACTGGCTACCCCATGACATCACCATGCCGGTACCCCTGCACAGTAATAAATTACGCGAACGCGGTTATAACCAATCGGAATTGCTGGCTAAGGAACTGAGTAAGCTGACAGGGATTCCAATCGAAAAGGACTGCCTGACACGCCATAGACACACCCCTGCACAGGCTATGACAAAATCCAGAGAGGAAAGGCAACGCAACATGGCTGGAGCCTTTGCCTGTAAAAACGACAACGCCAGGGGTAAAAAGGTATTGCTGATTGATGATGTGGCTACATCGTGTGCTACACTTGATGCCTGTGCCGCCGCTTTAAAAGCGGCCGGCGCTGTCTCGGTCTGGGGCTTGACACTGGCAAGAGACATCAGGTAAAAGAAAGAGGATAGAAATAGGCCTGACTCTCCTGCCAGGGTATCACCAGAGCCCCCTTAACCTGAAATAAGACGAGTCGGAGTGCGTTATATGGAATTATACTATAGTGTCTTTAAAACCGCCGCAGGGTGGATTGCAGCCCTTGCAAACACTGACGGACTGTTAACCAATACCCTGCCTCAGGATACGGAACAACAGGCTTTTTCTTTGTTGGAGATTAAAACAGGCGGCGCCTGTTTTCAAGCCGATATGTTTACCGGCTTGCAGAAAAAAATGGTCGGGTACTTTAAAGGCGCGAAGGTAACGTTCCCCGAAAGGCTGGATATGTCTGCCGCCACAACTTTTCAGAGGGAGGTCTGGCAGGCCACGAGAACGATCCCCTATGGAGAAACCCGGAGCTACAAGTGGCTGGCTGAAAAAATCGGCCGGCCAAAGGCAACGCGGGCGGTGGGAGGGGCACTGGGTAAAAACCCACTGCCGATTATCGTTCCCTGCCACCGGGTAATCGGCTCGAACGGGGGCTTAGTCGGTTTTACCGGCGGACTGGATGTAAAAATTAAACTGCTGGAACTCGAAGGCACTATCAAGAAACGCTGATATTGAATACTTTCTTCTCGATAGCCCCGTCTTCCCATGCTCTCTGGTAATTCATGGTAATCTGGCAACTGCCGGCTTTTAAGGCTTTGAAACGTAAATAATGCGTCCCTCCGGCGCCGACCACCATCTT
>JAAYNN010000149.1 GCA_012520835.1 Dehalococcoidales bacterium | reverse complement strand
GAGTTTGGCGTTTTCGTCATAAAAATATTCGTCTGCCGCAATTATAGGAGCCGACAACGCCTCCGGTTGAATTTCAACACCGAATTTTTTCAATGCGGCCGCCTGGTTTTTCTCCCTCGGCGGGTCGTTGCAAATCAGGGTATTATACATATCGAAAAATACTGCTTTAATCATGATTCTCCTTAAAACGGTAGGGGTATTTTAACCTATTAAAATCGTCCTGTAAAGGTTTGCAAAGGTCATTTTACGTTTAAACGGGTGTTTTGCCGGCTAGTAATTAGTACTATATTCAGGCAACCGGTACTTGTTTTGGAGAGTAGCAACTTTATATACGGGACTCCGTTGAAGGTTAACCGCTGTTAATGTAATCAATTGACTTCAACTATATTGTATTGCTATCATTTAAATATGAATACACAGAGAATTGCCCTTTTTCCAATGAATTCGGAGGTCAATAAAGACGGGCATTTGGTAATAGGCGGATGCGATACGGTTGAACTGGTAAAAGAGTTCGGCAGTACGCTTTACCTTTTCGACGAAAATACCCTGCGCAGCATGTGCCGCGAATTCAAGCGCGAGTTCGGGCAGAGATATGAAGATACCACGGTTGTCTTTGCCGGCAAGGCATGCTTGAATCGCTCGATTGCTTCTATCTTAAAGGAGGAAGACATTGGGCTGGATGTGGTATCTGCCGGCGAATACGCTATTGCCGAATCCGTGAACTTCCCTGCCGATATGATTTACCTGCACGGTAATAACAAGTCGGCTGAAGAACTGAGAACGGCACTGAAAAACAGGTTCGCCCGTATTGTAGTAGACGGATTCGATGAACTGAAACTGCTGGCAAAGCTGGCTGAAAAAGCAGGATGCATACCGGATATTCTTTTACGCATCACGCCGGAGGTGGATGCACATACCCACAAACATATCACCACCGGCCTTTCCGGGAGCAAATTCGGTTTTCCGCTCTTCGATGCCGACCGGGCGGTATCAATGGCAATGTCTCTGGAAAGTTTGAACCTGGTAGGCCTGCATTGTCATATCGGTTCGCTGATTAATGAGACCCAGCCCTATGTCGAGACAATCGACGTAATGCTGGGATTTGCCTCTCAAATGGAGAGAAAATACGGTTTTGAATTGGAAGAACTGGATATCGGCGGCGGTTTCCCGGTCAGATATACAGTTAATTCCCCCAATGTTAAAATTGCTGCTTTTGCCGAAGCGATTGTTTCCAGACTTATTAGCAGGTGCAATGCGCTGGATATGCCGTTGCCTTCGTTAACGATTGAACCGGGCCGGGCAATTGTAGCGCGGGCGGGGGTTGCCCTTTACAGGGTCGGCATGATCAAGGATGTTTCCGGACTGAAGCGCTATATATCGGTAGACGGCGGTATGGCGGATAATATCCGTCCCGCCCTGTACGAAGCAGAATATGAAGCCCTGATTGCCAACAATGCGGCGGCAGAGGATACGGATACTGTTACCATTGCCGGGAAGTACTGCGAATCAGGAGATATTTTAATCAAGGAAATCAAGCTGCCGCCGGCAGCTTGCGGCGATATTATTGCCGTGCCTGTTTGCGGCGCTTATTGCATACCGATGGCAAGTAATTATAATGCTTCACTTAAGCCTGCCATCGTCATGGTAAAAGAAGGGGCTGCCCGTATTATTCGAAAGCGTGATACTCTTCAAGACCTTGTCAGGAATGACCTGCTGTAGATATCACGAACAGGGGGCGTAAAAAATGTGGAGAATAACCGGGCAGGAGGACGTTGTTTCACTGCTGAGCCGAGGTCTTGAGAAAAAAAGCCTGGCTCATGCTTTCCTGATTTCCGGTCCGCCCCATATCGGTAAAATGACGCTGGCAGTCGATATTGCGCAGGCCGTAAACTGCTTAAAAATCCCCCCTCCCTGCGGCAAATGCCAGTCCTGTTTAAAAATTCAGCAGGGGAAGCATGCCGATGTTCATGTAATTTCGCTCGCTGCCCAAAATGACGAAGAAGAGGGAAAAACGCGTACCGAAATCAGCATCGATGATATCCGGCAGATTCAACATGCGGTCAGTCTGCCTCCTTTCGAGGGGAAGCATAAGGCGTTCATTATTGACGATGCGGAATCGATGTCAATCGAAGCCGCCAATTGCCTGTTGAAAACCCTGGAAGAGCCAGTCACGCAGGCGGTTTTCATGCTTTTAACTACCAATGCCAGCCTGATTCCGGAAACCATCGTTTCACGCTGCCAGAAAATTTCCTTAAAACCGATAGCGGCTTCTGAAATAGAAAAAATATTAATTAAAGACTATGATATAGACAGTCAAAAAGCAGCCGTTTTAAGCCGCTTAAGTCACGGATGCTTCGGCTGGGCTCTATCAGCGGCACAGGACGAAAAAATACTGGAGGATTATTTCGAAAAAAGAAGCCGTGTTCTGGAAGCAATGGCGGCAAGCCTGCAGGAACGTTTCAGCTATGCCGGCACTTTATCGACACAGTTTTCCAAAGACAGGGCATCTGTTTATGGCATAATGGATGTATGGCTCGATATCTGGCGGGATCTGTTGCTGTTGAAGACGGGGCTGCCGGATTCGGTAAACAATATCGATATCGCCGGTCAGTTAAAGCAGTGGGCTGCAACAATCGGCTTAAATGCTATACGGGATTCGATTCAAGCCATTCAGGAAGCCAAAATACAGCTTGCCCTTAATGCCAATGCGAGATTGGTTCTGGAGGTAATGATGCTGGATATTCCGGTGATGGCAGGCAATACGGTTAAGAGGTAATTTGAATGTACGAAAACGGTAAATTAAATAAAGATATAAATAATGACGGGGTACCGCAGGAAAACACGGAACATGAATCAGAGGAAAAGGTTGAGGGAATGCTTCAGGAACCGGTTGCAATCCCCGAGGATGATGCACAGGCAAATCCTGTTGAAATCCCGTCGGTGGATGGGCAGGCGGAACCCGCTGAAATCGTGATGGTCGACGTAGTCGGCGTCAGGTTTAAAAAAGCCGGCAAGGTCTATTCTTTTGCTCCTTCCGGTTTCGAGCTTCAAAGCGGTGATGATGTTGTGGTGGAGACGGCACGGGGCATGGAAGTGGGACATGTAGTCCGCCCTGTCATGAAAGTAAACGATAACATGGTGAACAAACCCCTGAAAGCGGTGGTGCGCCTGGCCACTCGGGAAGACCTGGAAAATGTTGCCAGACTGGAAGCAAAAGAGGACGCGGCCCTGAAGGAATGTGGCGAAGTTGTCCGGAAATTGGAATTGCCGATGAAATTGATTTCGGCTGAGTATAACCTGGAAGGCAACCACCTCACAATCTTTTTCGGCGCCGAAGG
>JAAYNN010000148.1 GCA_012520835.1 Dehalococcoidales bacterium | reverse complement strand
TCCGATCTATGAATATTATATTGCTGAAACGGGGGAAAAGCAATGGGGCGGAGGAGAAATCCCGATAAAATCGGGACAACAGGGAGAAATAACACTTCCGTTCGCCCAGAGCTTGTCGAAGGGTCAAACGAACGGAAGAATACATACTCGCTAATCGACGCCGTTGTGGTTCGACACGCTCACCACGAACGGCTTTGGTATTACCCCGCCCCAGATGCCTCGTTCGTCCCTCACGAACCCAGCATGACATTTTATCCCAGCTTCCAATCGACAAGCTGGTTTAGAATCATCATCCCGTCGTGGGGCATGCCGGCAAACACCTTCTCGCATTGCCCCAGCGGTAAAACGCTGGATACCCCGCGTGCCAGAATACGGTCTTTCATCTCCTGCCGGCGTTCTTCGGGGAATACGCCTACCGCTGAAACATTCTGGCTCAGGTATTTCAGCGCATCGTCCAGCTTATCTACCGGCCTGACGATAACCAGCCGTGAAAAGGGGTGGTCGAGGATATCGAATTCGCCGGTCATTACAACCGCCCCCGATATAAAGTCATCATTATCATAGTTTAAATACCACCTGGCATCGGCATACCTGCCGCGCTTCATGCGTTTGACCTGCCCCTGTGCCGGCGGAGATAACGGGGCAGGGTTTTTATCGCCATATCTTTTCAATGCCTGCTGCAGGGCTTTCGCATATTCATCCGCCTGCTCTTCCGTGCCTTCAATGTAATGTACCAGAGATGAGGTGCAGGCTTTCTGGTTATATGACATGACATCCGGCAGCGCTTTTTCCGCTGTCTCTTCAAGCTTCCCTGCAAAGGCTTCCTTGCCGATGAAGCTGACGCTGTAGCGGGGATCTAGAGATATGGTCTTTGTGAACGCTGTTTTATTCTGCACTGCCGCTACCGCAGCCGGGCCTCCCCAGACCACAATGCGATCGAAGGCGCCCTGGGCGAATAACATGTTTTCGATGCTCTCGTCTCCCCCCTGCCAGTAAACCAGCGACATGTTCTGTGTAATCGGGTGCTCGGGTGCGGCATTATAGGCAGTTTGAGCCAGCATGGCTCCGGGTAGTATGGCGCCACAGGGCAGTTTGATAACGGCTGCCGACTTGGTCAGTACCGCACGCATGGCGGAAATAACGGGGACTTCGGGCACGTTGCCGGCGGTGATATGAAGCTGTCGCGTCGGCATGGCGCGTATGCAGCCGGTCTCGCCCTCGATTTTTACCCAGCCGTTTAAAAAATGGCTGCCCGGTTTGCCGCCGTAAGATAATTCCCGGTCAATCATATCAAGGGCATTTTTCCGGTTAAGTGTTTCCGTCATCGAGGCGAACCCTTTTTCCAGCAGGGCATCGGAATATTCCGATGTTTGCCTGTAAAGCCCGGCTATTTGAGATGCCAGTTTATGGTTTTTAACCAGATATGCCAGAATTGTATCCAGATAGTCAAGAATTTCATCGACGGAAAGGGAGTAGAGGGTATTTGAAAGCCTGTCGAAGTCTCTTTCAAGCAGGTCGTCCGCTTTCACTGGCGGCATGACCTGATAAAGGTATTCGCCGGTGTATTTCATCGTCCGGCGGTCGATGATTTTTTCGCGGATAACCTGTGCCGCCGGAAGCTTTGCATAAGTCTCCCCGATATCTTTGCCCACAAAAGCCTTTTCGATTTCCAGGCGGTCGATCTGCGGCGCATCGATAAGCCTTCCCTTTATGAGGAAGGGAACGTGCATGATTCCGTCTCTATCAGTCAACAATTTATTTTCCATAGATGGCCTCCTCGCCGCTTCAGGCGGAGAACGACCCCATGATGCCGCCGCACCCTTTCACCTCGGCGCCGGGCAAGCGGCCTATCTCAAGTATGGCAGGCCCGGCCAGCCCGCATTCGCAGTCAGAATTGACCATGTGTACGTAATCGCTGCTGATGATAAAACCGGGATGGGAGGTTGCCAGCGCATCCATAAATCCGAATGCCCCCTTGATATCGTCGCCTTCCAGCGGATTCAGGGCATCATCGAAGATAACCGGCTCGATTATCGGCGGTATATGAAATCTCCCGTATGGGCAGCGCAGGGTGAGAACGCTGGTTTCCGTCATCGAATACCCTTCCAGTATCATATTTTGCGGGATATTCAAAAAACTGCTGATCTTATTAGCCATTTCCTGCCGGTCGATGGCTTCTCCGGTGAAAGTTTTCCAGCCGCCGCCGATAATGGCAATGCTCATGTCTTTAAAAAACAGGCTGCGGTTTTTTTCGGTTAAAACTTCGCAAAGTTCCTTAAACTGGTAGGGAGCGCCGAAAATCAAGACCTTTTGCCCTTTGCCCGTGGAATTTTCCATATTGGCAATAAGTTCGAGGTAGTTTTGTTTGCGCCGGGTTATCATCTTTTCTCTCAACAGCTCAACGGTTTGTACTTCGTCATCGGTGCGCGCTCCGCGCCGCAGACAGCGCAAGGCAGAACCACTGATATCGAAATTGTAGAGAAAATAGCTGGTGTTAAAGAGGGGTGCACATTCACTTATCAGGAACTGGTTGCCCATGCGTCCGCTGGCAAAACCGAGCACTGCTAAATCATACCCGGACAGCAATTTTGCCCCGAACATTTTCAGCAAGCGTGAGAGCGGCATTAATATATCGAGCGCATTTAAAAAATTATCACTCGGATTTTGACCTATTAAACGGTTTGCCAGCAGGGGAGTGATATATGCAATATTGGCTTTTTTAGTTAATTCCCATTCATTTTTATCCCTGGGAACGAAAGAGAAGGTGCCGGAAGTACCCGAACTATAGGTAATGCGGATATCCTTCTTTTCGAGCCGTTCTATCCAAGCGTCGATTGATTTTACTCCTTTTACATCGACATCAACCGGCTTATGAAAAATATTGGATATCCAGGCATTCATTTCCCTGTACTCGGAGTTATCCAGCCATCGCTGTTTGTAGCTTTTGAAGAAATCGGTCGGCAGCATCAACCTGGTCTTAATCGTTTCGAGGTCTATATCTTGACCGCAGCCTTCTCTATCGGCAATCCTCCTGTAAAAAGGGATGCAATCCATATAGTGCCGGTGGTTTAAAAGAAATAGCTGATGGCGCAGTTCCTGCGCCTGCCGCGGATTGAACCCGCTGTTGGTTGCCCAGGCGCATGCCGCTTTTATCAGGTTGTTCTGAATTGCGCTTATTTTGGCAGTCATTGAAATGCCATCCCTTATACCAATTTTAATGATACTGGTTTACCAGCAGGATGGCAATACTATGAATTAGTTGAGAGGAAAGACGTGTCATACCGGCTTTGGCAGGATATATTCGTCGATAATCCCGAATCCGAATGGCAATCAGCTTTCTGTTATTGCAGCATGCCGATAAACAGGCCGGCGGCGGTGGCGGTACCGATGACACCGGCAATGTTGGGCCCCATAGCCTGCATCAGGAGGAAGTTTTTAGGATTAGCTTCCTGCCCCATCTTCTGAACGACGCGGGCCGACATGGGAACAGCCGAAACACCGGCGGCTCCGATCATCGGATTGATTTTTTCCTTTATGAAGAGGTTCATAAATTTGGCAAGCAGTACACCGCCTGCGGTGGCGGTGGCAAAAGCAACTATACCCAGACAGAAGACCAGGAGGCTATCGACGCGCAGGAAGTTTTCAGCGCTCATAAAGGCGCCCACACACAATCCCAGACAGATTGTCAGGATATTCATCATGGCATTGGCGGCAGTTTCAGCCAATCTGTCGGTCACTCCGCTTTCACGCAAAAGGTTTCCCAGCATGAACATGCCGATGAGCGGAGCGGAATCGGGAACCAGCAGAATAATAATGATGGCTGCCAGTACCGGGAAGAATATTTTTTCCCTGCGGGAAACTTCCCTCAGCTGCTGTTTCATGTAAATGGCGCGCTCTTTTTTGGTGGTGCACAATTTTATAATCGGCGGCTGAATAATCGGTACCAGCGCCATATAGGTATAGGCTGCCACCGCGGTCGCACCGATAAAGGTGGGCGCTAATCGGTTGGTCAGAAAGATGGTTGTAGGGCCGTCCGCTCCCCCGATAATGCCGATGCAGGCGGCTTCGTAAATATCGAAGCCGAAAAGCAGAGCTGCGAAAAAGGCAAAATAGACGCCGAATTGGGCGCCGGCACCCAGTAATAACGTCTTGGGATTAGCGATAATCGGGCCGAAATCGGTCATGGCTCCCAGTCCGAGGAATATAAAGATGGGTATAAGCTCCGCCTCGAGACCGGCAGAAAACAACATGGCAAAGAATCCCACCGGTTCTCCGCCGGTAACATAGTAATGATAGAGTTGGCCATCGACAATGGTGTCCATTAAACCGGCCAGCGGCATGTTGGAAATAATGACACCGAAACCGATGGGAACCAGCAGCAGAGGCTCCATTTTTTTGGCAATGCCAAGATAGAGCAGTACCGCACCGATGATTAACATCAGCACAGCGCCCAAAGTTATGCCAGCAAAGCCGGTTTCCAGTATTCCAAAAATCATATATTTATTTACTCGTAACAGTCGGTATTGTCGATTTTGTACTCCGGATTATACTCGGGCTCTTCTTTTGGTTTATCTTCTTCAGGATAAATTTCCTTTTCTCTCTTAAAAGGATTCTTTATCCCTGCCGATTTATCAAAAAACCAGCCGATGAGCCACATGGCTATGGCAAGGATGGTGAGTACTACAAATACGAGCAGGAAGCCGAACCCCCCCACCTGAAGCGCCTGCCCCCAATCAACATTCATCCCGAATTATTTTCCTTCCCATCTCTCTCTGATATACATGAAAAGGGGCGATTAAGCATTTATTCTGCTGCGCCCCTTAAATTATAAACTAGGTACACATAATCGATTTACAATTCCAGTGCATCCGTACTGCTGTCGCCTGGCAAAGCGCCGACAGGATCCGGCAGCTTGAGAGCCTCTTCATCTTCGGGCGGTACGGCGTGTATGACGATATTCTCTTCCTCGAGGTCGACGCAGATGATATCGCCGGCCTTGAAGTTGCCGCGCAGAATATCTTCGGATATCCTGTCTTCCAGCATGTCCTGGATGACACGGCGCAGCGGACGCGCACCGTATATCTCATCGTAGCCTTTCTTGCCGAGGAAGTCCTTGGCATCGTCGGATACTCTCAGCCCGATTTCCTTTTCCGCAAGCTGCTTGGTCACGGTTGCCAGCATCAAATCGACGATTTCTCTGATTTGCTCCCTGTTCAGGGGATGGAAGACAATCACCGAGTTGATACGGTTCAAAAATTCCGGTTTAAAGACCTTCTTGACCTCGCCCAGCAGCTTGTCTTTCATGGTATCGTATGATTGCTGCTGCAGCTTTGCTTCATCTTTGCGGGAGGCAAAACCGATGCCGGGACCCTTGCGAATCAACTCGGCGCCGATATTGCTGGTCATTATAATTATACTGTTGCGGAAATCCACCCTTCTGCCCTTGGCATCGGTCAGATGTCCGTCATCGAATATCTGCAATAATATGTTGAACACATCCGGATGAGCCTTTTCGATTTCATCCAGAAGTATGCAGCAATAGGATTTCCTTCTGACTGCTTCGGTCAGCTGTCCGCCATCCTCGAACCCGACATATCCGGGAGGTGCTCCTACCAGCCTGGATACGGAGAACTTCTCCATAAACTCGGACATATCGATGCGTATCAGCGCATCCTCGTTGCCGAACATGAATTCCGCCAGTGCCCTGGCCAGCTCGGTCTTGCCGACGCCGGTTGGCCCTAAGAAGACAAAGTTGCCGATGGGGTGGCGCGGGTCTTTAAGACCAGCCCTGGCACGCCTGACAGCCTTGGAAATAGTTGTAATGGCTTCTTCCTGCCCGACGATGCGCTTGTGCAGCTCCTCTTCCATGTGCAGAAGCCGCTCGGTTTCATCCTCGGCGATTTGTACCACCGGGATGCCCGTCCACATGGCGACCACCTCGGCGATATTTTCGGGCGTAACCTCGGGTTTTTCAAGCTGCTGTTTTTCAGCCGTCAGCTCTTCCAGCTCCTTGATCTTGTCGCCGGTTTCGATTTCGTGCTGCCTCATTTCGGCGGCGGTATCATATTGCTGGGCTTCCAGCGCTTCTTCTTTGCTCTTGCGGTACTGCTCTTCCTCCTGCTTAAGCTTTTTGAGCTCTGCCGGCTTGGCATAGTGTTTGATTCTGACGCGCGATGCCGCTTCATCGATTAAATCGATGGCTTTATCCGGCAAAAAGCGGTCGGAGATATATCTTGTAGCAAAGGTGACAGCCGATTTCAACGCTTCATCGGTAATGATGAGCTGATGATGTTCTTCGTAGCGTCCTTTAACACCGCGCAGGATATCCAGCGCCTCTTCGACAGAAGGCTCTTCCACCAGAATCGGCTGGAAGCGGCGCTCCAGCGCCGAGTCGCGCTCGATATGCTTGCGGTAATCGTCCAGAGTGGTTGCGCCGATGCACTGCAATTCACCTCTTGCCAGCGAGGGCTTAAGAATATTGGCGGCATCCACGGCACCTTCGGCGGCACCGGCACCCATCATGGTGTGAAATTCATCGATAAAGATGATGCAGTTTCCGGCATTCTTGATTTCCGCGATGACTTTTTTCAATCTTTCTTCAAACTCGCCGCGATACTTGGTACCGGCGACGACCGAAGCGATATCCAGAGCCACCACCCGCTTGTTTTCCAGCGTCTCGGGGACGTCTCCGTCCACGATGCGATGCGCCAGCCCTTCGACGATAGCGGTCTTGCCGACACCAGGTTCGCCGATGAGAGCCGGGTTATTCTTGGTGCGGCGGCTGAGAATCTGGATTAATCTTTCAATTTCTTTTTCGCGCCCGATGACCGGGTCGAGTTTATCGGCACGTGCGGCAGCCGTCAGGTCATGGCTGACCTGGTCCAGTACGGGCGTGCGGCTGGCGCTCTGTTGACGCGCCATCCGGCTCCTTGCCGCGGTCTGGCTGGATATCCTGGTAATCTCGCCGCGTGCTTTTTCGAGCGTTATTCCGAAGCTGTCGAGAACCTTGGCGGCTACGCCCTCGCCTTCGCGGAGCAGGCCCAGCAGCAGGTGTTCCGTTCCTATATATGAGTGCCCCAGTTGACGTGCTTCGTCGATTGATAGTTCCAGCACTCTTTTAGCTTTGGTGGTAAGGCCGGTAGTATTGACATTGGCTTTATCGCCCGGGCCTATGATGTACTCGACAGCCTGGGCAATTTTACCCAGGTTAAGCCCCGCGCTTACCAGGACCCGTGCGGCAACCCCGTCCTCTTCCTTTACCAGCCCGAGAAGAATATGCTCGGTGCCGATGTAGCTATGGTTCAGACGCTGTGCTTCATCCTGCGCAAGGGTAAGAACCCTGCGAGCCCTTTCAGAAAATTTGTCGAATCGGCTGGCCATTTCAATCTCCTAACAAAGCCGTTTTTACGAATACATAAATCTGCATATCCTTATAATTATAGTGCAACAGGTAGCTCAGGTCAAAAAAACAGCTTATGTTATTTTTTATAATACTATGCGAGGTTCGTATATTTCAATGATAAGGCAAGGTGAATTTTGTGGTATTAAAAAACAAAAAGGCTTGTAAAGTCCCCCTGGCAGTGGCATATTTTCCACAAGGAGTCGCCTCCTCAGTATCGTCTGTGCTGAAGCGTTTCACTGCCGTGTTCGGGATGGTAACGGGTGGTACCACTTCGCCTAAACCACCAGGAAGGAACTTTATTCAAGCCTGATATTAGTTGTTTAGATTTTTAAAATGCCGCTCATTTCGAGCAATTGTTGAGTTATTATATCAGGAAGGTTTTTGGCTGTCAAATCGGTGAAATTCCATGTTATACCTCACCCCTTAATCCCCTCTCCGTCCACGGAGAGGGGAGACGAATGCGTCGGAGCTACCCCTCCTTCTCTGCGTGCGGAGAGGGGAGACGAATGTGCCGGAGCTACCCCTCCTTCTCTGCGTATGGAGAGGGGAGACGAATGCGTCGATGCTAACTCTTCCTCTCTGCGTGCGGAGAGGGGAGACGAGTGCACCGGAGCTAACTCTCTTTCTCTGCATGTGGAGAGGAAGCTGGTCTTAAACTATCGCAATTGATTTGTTTTAGGTGTATAATGCGGTAAAGTTCAGGCGCGGGGGTTGCTGGTAAATGAACGAAAAATTAACAGCCGCATATTCTGCGTATCTTAACGATATTGCCAGGGAATACGCTACCGGTATCGCTCGAGAACATTCATACAGGGCTGCGTTAAAAACACTGATAGAAAACCTCGAACCCGGGATTTTAGCTGTTAACGAACCTAAGCGCATCGATTGCGGCGCCCCCGATTATGTTATAAAGCGCGGAGAAATAACCATCGGTTATATTGAGGCTAAAGATATTGGTGCTAATCTTAATGAAATCGAAAAGGGCGAACAGCTCAAGCGTTATTACAAACCCCTTTCCAATCTTGTTCTGACCGATTACCTCGAATTCCGCTGGTACGTAAACGGCGATATGCGTTTATCCGCCCGTCTGGGAACGGCTGCAAATAACGGCAAAATCAAGCGCGATAAGGAAGGCATTGCCGCAGTCGCCGCACTTCTGGCTAATTTTTTATCCCACACAGCCGAAAAAGTGGGTACTCCTAGAGAATTGGCTGAAAAAATGGCGAGGATGGCGCAAATGATTCGCGACCTGATTATCGAAGCCTTTAATCGGGAAGAGGGAAGCGGCGCACTGCACAGCCAGCTGGCTGCGTTTCAGAAAAACCTGATTCCCGATTTATCCGCAGAACAATTTGCCGATATGTATGCCCAGACGATTGCTTACGGTTTGTTTGCCGCACGCTGCACCGCACCCGAAAACAGGAATTTTACGCGCCAGAATGCGGCTTACATGCTACCGAAAACTAATCCATTCCTGCGCAAGCTGTTCAATGATATAGCAGGCCCGAATTTGGATGACCGCATAGCGTGGCTGGTGGATGACCTGGCGCAGGTTTTAGCACAGGCGGATATGGCAGCCGTTTTAAAGAATTTTGGCAAGCACAGCGGCAAGGAAGACCCGGTTGTCCATTTTTACGAAACGTTCCTGAAAGCCTATGACCCCAGAGTGCGTGAAATGCGCGGCGTTTACTATACGCCCGAACCTGTTGTTTCCTACATTGTGCGCTCGATTGACTACCTGTTGAAAACGCGCTTTGACAAGCCTCGCGGACTTGCGGATGACAATACCCTGATTCTCGACCCTGCCACCGGCACAGCCACATTTTTATATAATGTGGTTAACGAAATACACCAATCCTTTGCCGGGCAGGAAGGGATGTGGAACGATTATGTTACCGAAAAGCTGTTGAAACGCCTTTTCGGCTTCGAGCTTTTAATGGCTCCCTACGCCGTAGCGCATTTGAAGCTGGGTTTGCTATTGCAGGAGACCGGTTACAAATTCCAGAGCGATGAAAGGCTGGGGATTTATTTAACCAATACACTGGATGAGGCAATAAAGTACACCGATACGCTGTTTTCGCAGTGGATAAGCGAAGAAGCCAACTCCGCCGCTGAAATAAAAAAGGAAAAACCGATAATGGTGGTGCTGGGCAATCCGCCGTATTCGGGGAACTCGGCAAATAAAGGCGAATGGATAAGACAGCTTATAGAAACTTACAAGATGGTTGATGGCAAACCGCTTGGCGAAAAGAACCCCAAGATGTTGCAAGACGACTATGTTAAATTTATTCGCTTCGGGCAGTGGCGCATTGAGAAAACAGGGCAGGGGATTCTAGGTTTTATTACCAATCACGGATATATCGATAACATTACCTTCCGTGGCATGCGCCAGTCCTTAATGAATACCTTTACAGATATTTATATTCTTAACCTGCATGGCAATGCCAAAAAGAAAGAGGTCGCCCCTGATGGCGGCAAGGACGAAAACGTTTTCGATATCCAGCAGGGCGTATCGGTCGGTATTTTTGTTAAGGAACAGGGGAAAGATACTCCAGCTAAAGTGAACTATGCCGATTTGTGGGGTTTACGCGAAGGGAAATATAAGAGCCTGTTTGAAAGTGATATTGCTACAACGGAATGGACAGCGCTTGAACCGAATAGCCCACATTATTTTTTCTTACCGAAAGGGACTGATTTTAAAGATGAATATAACCGATATCAAGATATAACGAAGATATTTAATATATATTCAAGCGGCATTAAAACGCATCGTGACCACTTTGTTATCGATTATGAAAGCACGGTATTAAAGAATAGAATAACTAAATTTCTTGATGCCTCTATAACTGATACAGAAATAGCGCAGCAGTTTGGGTTGAAGAATTCAGATACTTGGGATGTTAATAAAGCCAGGCAAGTTGTAAGTCAGGATAAAAATTATAAGAGAGCATTTACTGATTGTCTTTATCGGCCTTTTGATATCCGTCCGATCTTTTATCATAAGGCATTAATCGACCGTTCTCGTCCTGAAGTTATGCACCATATGTTAGCAGGAAACAATTTGGGATTAATAGCTATGCGCCAAGTCTCATTAGATGAACCCTATTCACATTTTGATTGCACGCGATTGATTGTTGATAACCGTGCGTTTTATAGCAACAAAGGTATTCAATGTCTTTTCCCCCTCTACCTCTACCCCGCCGAGGGCGAAATGAATTTCGACGGCAATGAACGCCGTCCTAATCTGAATCCTGCTTTTATCAAGGAACTGGAAGCGAAGCTGGGGATGGGGTATTTACCTCACCCCTTAATCCCCTCTCCGTCCACGGAGAGGGGGGACGAATGCGCTGGAGCTAACTCTCCTTCTCTGCGTGCGGAGGGAGACGAATGTGCCGGAGCTAACTCTCCCTCTCTGCGTGCGGAGAGGGAGCCGGAGGGTGAGGTCAAAGATGTCTTCACTCCCGAAGACATCTTTGACTATGCTTATGCAGTCTTCCATTCGCCGACTTACCGTACCCGTTATGCTGAATTCCTTAAAATCGATTTCCCGCGCCTGCCGCTGACTTCCGATAAAGAACTTTTCAAGGCACTGGGTGAAAAAGGGGCGGAATTGGTGTCGCTGCACCTGATGGAAGCGCTTATATTGAATACCCTTATAACCAGATATCCAATTGACGGCTCGCATAAAGTTGGAAAAGTCGAATATAACGAAGATAACCGGCGCGTGTATATCAATAAAACGCAGTATTTCGAGGGTGTGCCGCCGGAAGTATGGAATTTCCACATCGGCGGTTATCAGGTCTGCCACAAGTGGCTGAAAGACCGCAAAGACAGAAACCTGAGCTACGATGAGCGTGTCCACTATCAAAAAGTAGTGGTCGCCTTAAAAGAAACCATCAGGCTGATGGAAGAAATCGACGATATTATTCCCGGCTGGCCAATAGAGTAGGGGGATATTAATTTATGAAAGCACTCATCCAGCGCGTAACATCGGCAAGCGTAACTATCTCCGGCGAGGAAGTCGGCAGCATCGGCAATGGGCTGTGCGTTTTTGTCGGCGTAGCGGCAGGGGATAGCGAAAAAGATGTCGAATACCTGGTGCAGAAAACAGTCGGCCTGCGCATCTTTGCCGATGAATCCGGCAAGTTCAACCTCTCCGTCCTGGATGTAAAAGGCGAGTTGCTGCTGGTCAGCCAGTTTACGCTGATCGCCGATACCAGAAAAGGCAAAAGGCCGAGCTTTACCGATGCCGCACCGCCGGAAGAAGCGGAACGTCTTTTCGATGAATTCGTCCGCCAGTCGAAGTTAAGCGGGCTGAAAGTGGAAACCGGAAGATTCCAGCAGTATATGCAGGTGGAGATCCATAACGACGGGCCGGTTACCATAATGCTGGACAGCCGGGATAAATTTTAAACCTCATATATAAAACCTCACCCCTTAATCCCCTCTCCGTCCACGGAGAGGGGAGACGAATGCGTCGGAGCTAACTCTCCCTCTCTGCGTGCGGAGAGGGAGCTGGAGGGTGAGGTCAAAATAGCGGTTAATAAAATCTTATAATCTCTAATAAAGTATGCAACTGCAAGTCCTTGTATCAATAATCAGTCAATGCTATAATTTCCCCAATGGCTAAGTCAGGTGAAATACTCAGCAAGCTTACCGAGCAGGGTTACCGCATAACCCCGCAGCGCATGATGATTCTCGATGCCATCGAGAACGCCGAAGACCATATCAGCGCCGAAGAGATATTGACGCTGGTCTGCCTGCAATATCCCAATGTCAACATTTCCACTGTCTACCGTACGCTTGAACTTCTAAAGCAGCTGGGAATGGTGACGGAAACCGATTTCGGCGACGGCCGGGTGCGTTACCACAGCATCAAAAAAGGGCGTCATCACCACCTGGTCTGCCAGAAATGCGGCGGCATTGTCGATATGGAAGAGTCTATTTTTAATCCTGTCAAGGAAACACTATTGGAACAGTATGGCTTCGATGCCGATATCCATCACATGGCAATATTCGGCTACTGTAAAAAGTGCCGTTAAAATTTTTTAACTGCCTGATGCAATAAATTGCAAATGCTATGAGCAGCGAGTTCCGATAATGGGGATACCGGCGGCTTTCATTTTTGCTGCGCAGATGCTGAACTTTCCGGTAGCCGTTATTTCTTTTTGGCTTTTGTCAGCCGCAGTAGTACAAGCGACAGGATGAATACCGTAACTCCGATGCAGGAGCAGGTAATGAAGGCTGGCATATAACTGCCGGCCGTGTCGTAGATGCCGCCGGCGAATAGTGGGCCGAGTGCTCCGCCTAATGTGCCGAAAAAGAGCACCACTCCCAGCACCGAACCGATATATTTAGTACCGAAGAGTTCTACCGCAACAATCATTTGCAGCGTATTCATGGCGCCGGTTATTCCGAGTATCACGGCAAACAGGAATATTAATGCAGCGTTTATAGTAAAAGGAAGCAGCAGCAAGCTTAACATAGCTGCTGCCAGGCTGAAAACAACTACTTTGACCCCTCCCAGTTTGTCCACAATAAAAGCAGCCACCAGTTGAGCACCCAGCGATACGGCAACAAAAACCGAAAGAGCCGAAGCGGCCGTAAGCGCGGATATTCCGGTATCGGTGGCATAGGGCACCAGGTGTACCAGTATCATCATGATATAGAAATTGTGCAATAGCAGGATGATACCGAAAATCCAGAACCTGGTAGTTTTAATCGATTGCTTGAGAGTTAAGCTTTCTATAGCGGGCTTTTCAGTAATACCGGCACCTGCCGACTGTATTTGAGCAGGAGCGGACTTTAAAAACTGGGCAGGAATGATAATGCAGATAAAATCTACGATTCCCATAATTCGGAATGCCTGCTGCCACTCGAAGGAATTAATAAGCGATTGAGCCAGCACCGGCCATATGACGCCTCCGAGAGCCATTCCGATGATACCCATCGAAATAGCCATCCCTCTTTTGGCAGTAAACCACCTGGGGATGGTCGAGCTTATCGGAACGATGCAACAACTCATGGCAACGGCACCGAGAACGCCCCATAAAAGGTAGACCTGCCATAGCATGCTGACCTTGGCCATGCAGAGCATGATAATACCGGTAATTATGCCAGTAATAGTAACAAGCAAACGTGGGCCATACCTATCGGTCAATCTGCCTGTAGCTATAGCAAAAAAGCCGCCCAGAAAGGCGCAGATCGAAAAAGCTGCTGACAGTGCGCCGCGTTCCCATCCGAATTCGTTGGCAAGCGGTTCGAGGAAGATACTGAATGTACCGGTGAGAGTGCCAAATGCAACCAGAATAACAAGAGAGCAAGCGACCACTATCCAGCCATAATTGATTCTCAAGCTTCGCTACCTGCTCCCATTGTAAAAAACTACTTTAATCCAATGTATTATAACATTCTTTATAATTTAGAAATATAATCCTGAGGCTAATTCTTTGTAACTGCCCAGACCAGTGCTACCACCCAGCCGATAAATGTCCAGCCGAGAAAAAGATTAAGAAGGAAGATGGCCAGAATATTGCGCTTTTTCCTGACAGCGGCGATTATGGTGGGCAAAAAATAGACTGCCAAGCTGATAATGAAAGCTATTATTCCGATAAAGCTGCTAAAAAACCATTCAAGAACTTCAATTTCCATTTTAGCTCCTTAACGACAAGAGCAACTGTAATTTTCAGTAGTTTATCAGAAATACGTATTTTTTACCAGCGGTTTATTTTTAACCACAATTGTTTCCCGTCGGTGATGAATTC
>JAAYNN010000147.1 GCA_012520835.1 Dehalococcoidales bacterium | reverse complement strand
GCTCTTCATCCCGGAATCAGACCTCCAATATTTCCTTTATTGCGATTACCGTTGCTGCTTACAACAAAAAAGTGGGTCAAAACCCACTTCCCACGTTTAATCTCAATTAAGGTTAGTATAACACAATACCCGATGATATGCAATAGTAACAAGCTATAAATATAATATATTTAAATGTCCACGCTTTAATATTTGTTTGATTAAAAGCATGTCCGGCATAATAAGGTTTGCCGCTGTTGGATGGCACAGACATCAGCCAAAAATACAGGAATACGACTGTTTTTGACAATTGACACTAAGCATGCTTTCCAGTAACATATTGTCAATGTTAGCAAAGATTTACAGCTGTGCCCTGATTGGACTGGAAGGGACAATTGTCGAAGTTGAAGTCGATATTTCGCCCGGTTTGCCTTTTTTTGCCATCGTCGGATTACCCGATGCGGCAGTCTCGGAAGCAAAGGAACGCGTCCGCTCGGCCGTACGCAATTCGGGTTTCGTTTTCCCCATGAAGCACATCTGCGCCAACCTGGCGCCGGCCGACCTTAAAAAAGCCGGCCCGGCTTATGACCTGCCGATTGCCATCGGCATGCTCATCAGTTCGCACCAGATACAATGTGATGTTTCAAATACCGTCTTTTTAGGTGAACTATCTTTAGACGGCAATTTGCGGCATACCAACGGGATACTATCAATGGTAGCCTTAGCCAGTCAAAACGGATATAAAAATATCGTCGTTCCCGAAGCCGATGCCAGAGAAGCGGCACTGGTGGAAGGAGTGAATATTCTGCCCTTTGCTACGCTCTCGCAACTGGTAAGATATTTGCTGGGAGAAATACCGGCACCCGAGGTCGATAAAAGCGAAACTCCGGTGGAAAATCCCGCCGACTGTAATACTGCCATCGTGGATTTTGCCCATATTAAGGGGCAGGAACATGTAAAAAGGGCACTCGAGGTGGCAGCCGCCGGAGGCCATAACATCGTAATGTTCGGCCCTCCCGGAAGCGGAAAAACCCTGCTGGCGCGCTCGCTGCCGGGCATCCTGCCTCCGATGACCAATGAGGAAGCGCTGGAGGTTACGCGCATCTACAGCGCCAGTGGTTTACTGCCGCCGGAAACCCCCTTGATACGCAGCCGCCCTTTCCGCGCCCCCCATTACACCATTTCCGATGCCGGGCTGGTGGGCGGAGGGCATTTTCCGAAACCGGGTGAAATCAGCCTGAGCCATCGCGGTGTGCTGTTTCTGGATGAACTGCCGGAATTCGGACAGTCGCTGCTCGAAGTATTAAGGCAGCCGCTGGAGGATAAAATCGTTACCATCAGCCGCGCCAGGGGCAGCCTGACATTCCCCGCCAATTTTATGCTGGTGGGCGCCATGAATCCCTGCCCATGCGGTTATTACGGCGACCCATACCGGCCATGCACCTGCAACCCGGGGCTGGTATCCCGCTACCAGAAACGCATCAGCGGCCCTTTTCTCGACAGGATAGACATATTCATAGAAGTACCGCATATCGATTATGAAAAACTCTCCGATGAAAGGTTGGGCGAAAAATCAGATCTGGTACAACGCAGGGTTACCGAAGCCAGAGAAATACAGCGGCAGCGTTTCAAAGAATCCGCACTGGCAGCCAACAGCGAAATGACGCCGGTCGAGGTCAGAAATTTCTGCCAAACGGACGAATCGGCGCAAAGCCTTTTAAAAGCCGCCATGAAACAGATGAGCCTCTCGGCACGTGCTTTCCATCGCATTTTGAAACTTTCGAGAACTATAGCGGATTTGGAAAAAAGTGATATAATAAGAGCTAACCATATCGCCGAGGCTATCCAATACAGACCGAGGCGCAGTGTATGAAGATGGAAGTGCAATTTTATGGCAAAAAAGAAAGAGAGCCGCAGTCACTGGCTGGTTAGAAACCTCAGGAACAATTTTCTGGCTGGTTTTCTGGTTGTCATTCCCCTTGCCGTAGCCATATATGTCATAATCTGGCTTTTCATTAAAATCGACGATATCCTGCAGCCGACGATAACCACAATCATAACCTATTTCAACCCGGCTTATAACGAAATCAGGGGGCTCGGATTTGTTGCTGCTGTACTTATCATCTATCTGGTAGGAGTAATTACCAGTAATTACCTGGGAAAGAAAGTGGTCAATTTTTCTGAAAAAGTCATTAACAAGGTGCCCATTTTCAAGCAATTATACAATGCGGTTAAACAGGTAATCGAGGGGCTTTCGGGCGCCGGGATGAATAAGGCCGCTTTCAGGGAAGTTGTTTTTGTCGAGTTTCCGAGAAAAGGCATGACCACGCCTGCTTTTATAACCAATGAGTTCAAAGGCGTATCGGGAGAAAAGCTTTACGGCATTTATATTCCGACCGCCCCGGTTCCGACTTCAGGCTATTTTGAAATAGTAAATGAAGAAAATATTATTCACACCAACCTATCGGTCGATGATTGTATAAAAATGGTGGTTTCGGGCGGCATGATAATCCCAGACTCGATTATCAGTGGAAAAACACGGATCACCGCACCTGCTGAACTCGCTGATGCCCTTAATTCAGAGCAAAACCCAGATTACAAAACCCATAACCAGAAGGAATAGACCTATTACAACAGCAATGATGCCGCCTACTTTAAATCCCCATGCCTGTATGCTGTCTGATCTATGTTCGAGGTATTTTCTGACATCGGTTTGATTAGATACCGTGCGGCAGTAATCTTTTTCTTCCCGATTTCCCAGGATTAACAGGATGATGCCGACTAACAGGAAAACAGCGCCGATAATCATCAGGGGAACATATTCGGTTAAGGACATCTGTTTTTCCCTCCCGGTTTTACTTAACCTAAGCACGCATTATACATGCTTTAAGAACCTGTTTCAAGACATCCCGCTAAAAATAAACGACCGCCGGTTAACACGCACCCCGGCGGTCATCATATTTCTTACTGCTTAATAACTAATTCTAGCTGACTTCAACGGTAGCGCCGACTTCTTCCAGCTTAGCCTTGGCAGCAGCAGCCTCTTCTTTGCTGACGCCTTCTTTAACCAGCTTGGGAGCACCCTCCACCAGGTCTTTTGATTCTTTAAGACCCAGCTGAGTGAGTTCACGGACTACCCTGATAACGTTGATTTTATTGGCACCGGCCGCTTTAAGAGTGACATTGAATTCGGTCTTCTCTTCTTCAGCCTTGGCACTGCCGCCGGCAGCCGGAGCAGCGGCAACTGCAGCCATCATGGGAGCAGCGGCACTGACGCCGAATTCAGTCTCAAGGGCTTTAACCAGTTTGGATAACTCCAGAACTGTCATTTCCTTAACGATATCGATTACCTGCTGTGTTTTATCTTCCATTGTAATTTTCCTTCCTTTTTTAGACTTTATATTTAATTTTTATAGTACTGTTCGGTATTAGTGTCCAATCAATTGCTAATTACGATTAAAATACTATTCTTCAGACACCACAACCGAATAATATCATTTTTATTTGCCTTCAAGTTTATCTGCCCTGGCCTGCAGAACGGTGGCCAGCCCCCTTATGGGTGCAGCACATACATTAACAAAACCGGATATCGGCCCCTGCATGGCTCCCAAAACCTGTGCCAACAGTATTTCTTTCGAAGGTATAGCCGCCAAGGTTTTTACATCTTCGGCAGTTAACATCTGGTCGCCCATAAAACCGCCGCAGATTTTTAACGTAGTTTCAGTTGCATCCATGAATTCCGCCAGTACCTTGGCAGGCGCAACCTCATCGTCGTAGCCGAAAGCAATGGCTATTGGCCCGTTGAGTTTCTCCTTCAGAAAACCCTTGTCGGTATTATCGGCAGCAAATCTGGCTAAAGTATTTTTTACCACCATATAATCGATACCGGATTCTCTCAGCTTACTCCTTAAGAGCATAAGGTCGGCATTCTTCATCCCAATGTATTCGGTCACAATGCCGGATTTACACCTGGACATGGCATCCTGAATCTCAGCAACAATCTTTTCTTTTTCTGCTCTTTTCACCCTTATCACCTCCTGTTATCCGAAATAAAAAAGCCCCTGCGCCTGCGCGGCAAGGACTTGAATAAAAACGTATTGTTTCATCATGCCCTCAATCCTCGGCAGGTATATTTAAGCTTTTTCAAGCACCCGCTGTCTCTGGATGAGACTGGCGTAGAATATATAATTGTTAATTTAGCGGCTAGCCAGCAGCACTTAAAACTGTTTTAAGGTCTAATTTTATACCGGGCCCCATTGTCGTAGCAATATAGGCACTCTTGATATACTGCCCCTTGGCGCCTGCCGGCTTTGCCTTAACAATGGCTTCAAGAACCGACGCCAGGTTTTCATTTAATTTGACAGCATCGAAACTCATTTTACCCAGAGGCAAATGAATAATAGCATGGCGGTCAAGCTTGAACTCGACACGCCCCTTGCGTGCATCTTCAATCACCCTGGGGAGGTCTTCGGCGGCTACTACGGTACCGGACTTGGGATTGGGCATCAAACCCTTCCTGCCCAGTATTTTGCCGAGTTTACCGACTTTCCCCATCATATCCGGTGTTGCAATTGCCACATCGAAATCCAGCCATCCGCCTTCTATCTGTTTTACGATATCTTCACTGCCGACAAAATCGGCTCCGGCGCTGGAAGCAATTTTTTCAGCTTCACCCTGTGCGAACACCAGAACGCGCACTTTCTTGCCTAATCCATGCGGTAAAAGAGCAACTCCCCTGACCTGTTGCGTGGCATTTCTCGGGTCCACACCCATCTTCATATGTAATTCCAGGGTTTCGTCGAACTTGGCTGTCGCCGTTTTCTTAGCCAGTTCCACCGCTTCCTCCAGCATATATGCCCTGTCTTTTTCTATTAAAGCTGCTGCTTCTTTATATTTTTTTCCTTGTTCTGCCATCTTACTCTATTCCAATCCCCATACTTCTTGCAGTACCCAAAACCGTTTGTTCGGCCCCTTCAATATCAATCGCATTTAAGTCCTTTGCTTTAATCTGAGCAATCTCTCTCAATTTTTCTTTCGATAAGACCATCTTGGGGGCATGACCGGTATTTCCGGCGCCCTTGGGAACACCCAGCGCCTTCTTTAATAAATCCGATGTCGGCGGGGTTTTCGTAATGAATTTATACGTTCTGTCCACATATATGGTTATCTCAACAGGAATAATGGAACCGGCAAATTTGGCGGTTCTTTCGTTATATTCCTTGCAAAATCCCATGATATTGACACCGTGCTGACCCAGAGCCGGGCCAACAGGGGGTGCAGGATTGGCCTGACCGGCTGCAATCTGCAATTTAACTATTGCTTTTATTTTTTTCGCCACTTATTTCCTCCAGGAATCTATAGAAAAACCCTTAAAGCTTTTCTACTTGTAGAAAATCCAATTTTACCGGGGTTTCACGCCCGAAAAGGGAAAGCAATACCTTTACCTTCCCCTTTTCAAGATCGATTTCATCGACTGTTCCGATGAAATCGATGAAAGGGCCGTCTATGACACGAACACTCTGGCCCTGTTTAAAGCCAACCTTAACCCTGGGAATTTCAGCTTCCATTTGCTTCATAATCTGTTTTACTTCGCTATCCTGCAGCGGAACCGGTTTGTTGCCGCCGCTTACAAACCCGGTTACACCGGGGGTATTTCTGACAATGCTCCAGCTAAAGTCGTTCATTTTCATATGAACCAGAATATAGCCCGGTAGTATCTTGCGGGTGACGGTACGCTTCTGTCCGTTTTTAACCTCAACCTCTTCTTCGGTAGGAATAACCACTTTTAATATATCATGGTTGGCATCCATCGATCCGATGCGCTGATCGAGATTCTTTTTTACCCTCTCCTCATAGCCTGAATAAGTATGGACGGCATACCACTTATCCTGCTCCCCTATCTGGGTCATACTATTTATCTCAAACTCCTGAATTTCGATAGCAAATAACTAGCTACCGATAAATATTTTTTCAACAAGGAAACTGAATAAGGCATCTATACCGCCGAGTATCAATCCGACGATAACGGAAAACAGCAAAACCAGACCAGTCAGATACATGGCTTCCTTTTTAGAAAGCCATGTAACTTTTTTCAGTTCGCCTATGACGCTACTGAAGAACTTTACCCTCTGCCCTTTCTTTTCAACGGGCTGCGCCTTTTGAGCCATAAGTCATACTCCCTGATAGGAAAGTATTACTTTACCTCCTTATGGAGTTGACTGGCACGACAACGTGGACAGTACTTTTTTAACTCTAATCTTTGAGGGTCGTTCCTCTTATTCTTTTCCGTAGTATACGTTCTCTCCTTGCATTCCGTGCAAGCAAGATGAATTACATTACGAGCATCAGTCTTTTTCTTAGCCATATTATTCTATGATATCGGTAATAGTTCCGGCGCCTACTGTCCTGCCCCCTTCTCTGATTGCAAATCTTAAACCTTTTTCAAGGGCTACCGGATATATCAGTTTTACCTTCATTTTGGTGTTATCACCGGGCATAACCATTTCAACACCCGGCTGCAATTCAATCGAACCGGTAATATCAGTGGTTCTGATGTAGAACTGCGGTTTGTAACCGTTGAAGAACGGAGTATGTCTACCGCCTTCTTCTTTGGAAAGGACATAAACCTCGGCATCGGCATAGGTATGGGGCTTGATGCTTCCGGGAGCAGCCAGCACCTGGCCGCGCTCGATATCTTCACGCTCAACACCTCTCAAGAGAACGCCGACGGCATCTCCCGGTTCGCTGACATCAAGGAATTTATGGAACATTTCAAGGCTGGTGGCAACCACTTTTTTGGGTTCATGATGCAGACCGACGATTTCAACTTCATCTCCCGGTTTGACAACGCCTCTTTCAACCCTGCCGGTAGCTACCGTGCCGCGGCCTTTGATGCTGAAAACATCTTCAATAGACATCAGGAAAGGCTTGTCCTTAGGCCTTTCCGGAATAGGAATATAAGAATCAACAGCTTGCATCAGTTTTAAGATAGCGCCGCACCACTGGCATTCCTCCTTGCCGCAACCGCATTCCAGAGCCTTGAGAGCGCTGACATGGACTATGGGAGCTTCGTCGCCCTTGTAGTGATTCTTGCTGAGCAGTTCCCTGACTTCCATCTCGACCAGTTCGAGCAGTTCGGGATCATCCATCATATCGACTTTGTTAAGGGCAACCACCATGCAGGGAACTTCCACCTGGTGAGCAAGCAAGACATGTTCCCTGGTTTGAGGCATAGGACCATCGGGGGCACTGACTACCAGAATGGCGCCATCCATCTGTGCGGCACCGGTGATCATATTTTTAATGAAGTCAGCATGTCCCGGACAATCTACATGAGCATAATGCCTGGTTTCGGTTTCATATTCGATATGAGAGATAGCGATGGTAACACCACGCGCCCTTTCTTCCGGAGCATTATCGATACTGTCGAAGGCACGATACTCCGTATGACTCCACGGCTGTTTCGATAATATGAAAGTAATCGCAGCCGTTAATGTAGTCTTGCCATGGTCTACATGACCGATGGTACCGATGTTACAATGTGGTTTCGTTCTATCAAACTTCTGTTTCGCCATTTTTTCCCCCTTTGATTTAAGCCCACAATCAGATTCGAACTGATGACCCCGTTCTTACCAAGAACGTGCTCTACCAACTGAGCTATGTGGGCATCTCCTTTCCTAATCTAATTATGTTGGTATATTTTTAATTATATTATTATATATACTTTGCCGACAATATGTCTAGTATTAATTTACTGGGATGGTGGAGAGGGCAGGGTTCGAACCTGCGTAGCCCTTCCAGGCGGCAGATTTACAGTCTGCTCCGATTAACCACTCCGGCACCTCTCCCTGTTCACAACACAAAAACATAAAAAAATATAGCGGGAACAGCCCGAGAGGGGACTCGAACCCACTAACCTACCGATTACAAGTCGGTTGCGCTACCATTGCGCTACTCGGGCACTATTCTGACAGAAATAGTAAAAAATGTCAACTGGACGCTATTATAAGCAATCAATCGTAATTAGTCAACTTTTATGCCTGATATTTGGATTGATAACAGTCCCGGACTGACGGACAGCGGCCCCCCTGACTGCTGCCGGGTTGGATAATTGGATACGCTGTTAATTGCCTTATAAAAACAATCCCAAAAGCCGGTAGGCAACACCACCGATAAGCACAGCCAGCGCTATCTCCGCCAGTACCATTAAAGTAGTTATCTTAAGACCGGTTTCCTTAATTAATACGGCAATGGTGGATATACAGGGAATATATATAAGGATTACTATGGTAAATACCACCATCTGCAGCGGTGTCATGATTGTGGTGATAGCCACGCCGCCGGCAAAAGAAATTAACAGCGCCAGGTTGGCTTCTTTGCGCAGGATGCCGAATATTAAAAGAACCCCGGTAAACGCCGGCAGACCCAGCCAGCTTACCGTTACCGGCGACATGATGTCGGTGATATTGTCCAGTAGATTATAAACCTTCAGGGCTTCAATAATCACACTGCCGGCCACTATCAGGGGAACGCCGATGGTTAAAAAATCCTTGAACCTGAACCATGCCTGTCGCCAGACATTCTTCCATGATGGCCAGCGGTATTCCGGGATTTCCATGATGATGCCCGGAGAGGTGCTCGGCATAATTTTATTAAGAATCAGCCCAACCACATAAATTAACAGGAACTGGAAAGCCAGTATCCCCACCACCCACTGCCAGCCGACAAAAGCCCCTACCAGCCCCAGTACAATCGAGGTCCTGGCGGTACATGGAACCATGGTTGTCAGGAAGATGGCTATCAGGTGGTCTCTCCTGTTGCCCATTACACGGCAGGCCATGCAGGCCGGCACATTACATCCGAGTGCCATAATCAAGGGTATGCTGGACATGCCGTGCAATCCCAGCGTATGACAGGGACGGTCCATCAAAAAAGCGACGCGCGGCAGATATCCGCTTTCACTGAGCCAGCTCAGTATCAGGAAGAAAGGAAGGATAAAACCGATAGCCACTATCAGGGCGGCATAAAATCCGATAACACCGCCGTTCCAGAAAATATCCATAGCCAAGCTGCTGATTTCAGGCTTGATGCTGTTAAAAAATCCCTCGATAAGTTCTGTAACCCAGTTCCCGAAGAGTGAAACGACCACCAGAATCGCCGCCAGCGTCAGGAAAAACAGGAAATAACCGAAAACGGGATGCAGCGTTATGGTATCAAGCCTGTCAGAAAACTTTTTATCAGCCCCGTTCCTGATACTGACCTGCTGCGCTATGGAAGCGGCCAGTGCATAACGTTCTGCCGAGATGACGGTTGAGATTTCTTCACCGTGCATTGAAACCAGTTCAGCCGCCAGCTTTTCTGCGGAAGAAGCAATTGCCGCTATTCTTTCGTCATTACTGACCGGAAGCGGGTTTTTACCCTCCAGCAACTGGATTGCCAGCCATTTCGAGGCCTCTTTCAGGGAGATGTTATTTAATAATTTAATAATCTGGACTATTCTCTGCTCTACTTCGCTGCCGTATTTCAGGGTGCCGGCATTATTTTGCGGCTTGTTTAAAAGCTCCAGCGCCGCATCTACAAGCTCATGAACACCGATACCTTTTATGGCTATCGCATCTACCACCGGCACTCCCAGCAGCTCCCCCAGCAGTCTGGTATCGATACTGATATTCTTTTTCCTGGCAATATCGTTATAATTGAGAACAAGCACTACCGGCTGCCCCATTTCCTTCAGTTGCAGGGTAAAAAAGAGATTCCTCTCCAGCGAGGTGGCATCGACTACATTAATAATAACATCGGGATTCTGGGTGAGGATGTATTCCTGAGTGATCTGTTCCTCGGGAGAATACGTGGCAAAGGAATAGATGCCCGGAAGATCGATAATATCAATCTGTAAACCGTGATGAGCAAGAGTGCCTTTCTTTATGTCAACGGTCTTGCCGCCCCAATTGCCGGTTTCCTGCACCAATCCGGTCAGTTGATTGAAAATGGTGCTCTTCCCTACGTTGACATTGCCTGCCAGCGCCAGAGTCACTCTTTTATTGCTAACGCTTACCGTAGTATTATTCTCTATAACAGTAGATTCGTTAGCCTCGTTCATATCTAACCTGTTTCACCGGCAGATTGGATTTCTCCGGGGGCTTCCACAAAGATGTTATCGGCTATCCGGTTGCCCAGTGCCAGATTACTCCCCCTGACATTGATTTCGACCGGACCTTTTAAGGGCGCAATCCTGGCAACATTTATTTCTGTTCCCGGAGTCAGTCCCATATCACACAGCCGCTGCAGCATGCTTTTACCGCCGCGGATAAAGGCAATCCTGGCTGCCTGATTGGGCTTCAATTCCAGTAATGAAATCACTTCTTTCTTGCGTTTTTTAAGCTCTTCAAAATTACCCTCGTTCCACTCGCGGCACTGCTGGCAGGTGGCGAAGTCGAGGTTGCAGGGCGGAATTGTTTTTCCGTCATCCGGGCACCTGTCAGGATAGTTTAAAGACAGGCACAACGCCCTTTCAGCTTCATCCGAGAGGGTATGCTCCATGGCACAGGCCTCTTCGTGCACCTTATCTTTCCCTATTTTGAGCGTATCGTGTAAAAAGCGCTCCAGCAGCCGGTGCTTGCGCGCCATTTTCTGTCCGAGCGCTTTCCCTTTCTCCGTCAGGGTGACTCCCTGATACGGGGCATAGCAAATATACTCGTCAGCAGCCAGCTTTTTAAACATCTCGGTAACACTGGCAGGCGAGATATTCAGGCGCTTCGATATGTCGGAAGTGGTTGCCGCTTTCCCGCCGCGTGTAAGATTGTAAATCGCTTCCAGGTATTCTTCAGTACTGTCATGCATACTTCATTCCCCTTATTCAGGAAACCCTAACATTTAGGATAACCTAATTATTAGCAGAGGGACTATTTTCTGTCAAGAGCAATTTACACTTCGCAATACCTTTAATTTAAATTTTTTGAGATTTTAAAATTTTTTTAGTACTATTCGGTAATAGTGCCCAATCAATCGAATAGCACTGTTTTTTGACAATTTATTCAGTAACATACTAAACTCATTCTCTAACCTTCGTAATCAATACTTCAAAGGAGAGGCATGGCCAGAGGCAGTTTCGGCATCGGACAAATCTCGGGAATCAGGATAAACATCGACTACTCATGGTTTTTTATTTTTCTGCTGGTGACATGGTCGTTGGCCGGCTCCTATTTCCCGGCTGCCTTCCCTGAATGGAGCATCGTTCAATCGGTTTCGGCCGGGCTGGTTACCAGCCTACTGTTCTTTGCATCTGTGCTGGCTCATGAACTGGGACACAGCGTGACCGCCCAGAGACACGGCATACCGGTCAATTCCATTACCCTTTTTATATTCGGCGGGTTGGCACACATCTCCCGCGAACCGGAAAGCTCCGGTGTGGAGTTTAAAATCGCCATTGCCGGTCCGCTTACCAGTATCGCCGTGGGGGTTGTCTGCTGGGCATTGTCTTATCTGCTTCCCTCCCCGCACTTCGATGGCGTGGCTGAAATCGCCTTCTGGCTGGGAATGACCAATGTTATGCTGGCGGTATTCAACCTGCTGCCCGGCTTCCCTCTGGATGGAGGACGGGTTTTAAGAGCGATTATATGGAAACTGGGAAAAGACCAGCAGAAGGCTACCAGATGGGTTTCGAATATCGGGAAAGCTATCGCCTACCTGATGATAGCTAACGGCATCGTGCTCTTTTTTATGGGGCACACCCTGAACGGTCTGTGGCTGGCATTTATCGGCTGGTTTTTAAACAGCGCCGCCTCCGGCAGTTCAAAACGGGCATCATTGCAGCAGGAACTGCAAAAATTCACCGTTGCCGAATTGATGGATACCAATTATATAAAAATCCCGGCATATATCAGCATCGAGGAGATGTACAACGATTACATCAGGCATAATAAGAAGAGCTACCTGGTAGTAACCTCCGGCAGCGAAACACTGGGGCTGGTAAACATGCACCTGCTGAGAAATATTGATAAACAGCAATGGGGTATAAAAACGGCAACCGAAGTTATGACCCCTCTTAACCAGCTCAGATATCTAACCCCGGAAGCCGGCCTGATAGCCGCCCTGCGGCTTTTCCAGCAGGAAAGGATCGACCAGCTGCCGGTGGCAAGAGACGGTGAAATCATCGGGTTGTTAAGCTACGAAGATTTGGCGGATTTTCTGAATAAGAAGGCTTAACGTTTTCACTCATCCCTACCTGATATCGACACCGCTATGGTTCGACAAGCTCACCACGAGCGGATTTTTATGCTGTCCCCGAATTCTTCGTATGACTATCACAAACTCAACATATCAAAGAGGCGCATAGCGTTTTGTTATCCTCTGCCAGCAAAATTTTTATTTTTATTGGCTCTGTTCGGTAATAGTGTTTGTTAATAGATAATTATCTTTGAAATACCATGCTGCAGACACCACAACCGAATAATGCCTTATTATTACTAAAGTTTCCTCTTCACTGCTCATTTAGCCTTAACTTCGTAAGTTTTTCGTAAGTTTTTAGTGCTACAATTATATTAAAGACAAACAGCCAAGGGTGAAATCACAAAAGACGAATTTGAAGAGATAAAGCGGAATCTGAAATAGCAAATGAACCTTTTTAATAAAACGCCGCTATATATAATTAGGCAGGGATTCCTCTATTTCCTGACAAAAGGAGAAGAATATGAAAACAAACAGGCTCTATGGAGTATGGCAGGTAGATTGTAGAATGCCCTGCCCTGATCAATGGGATTGGGTGGGGCGGGGACGATAAGAAATAAAAAGAGTTTTATAAAGGAGAAAACAGGGGGAAATTATTTATGAAATCATTTTGGGGGAATTTGCTGAGGATATTCGGTGTGATAATGGTAATTATCGGTATTCTGCTTGAGCTTCCGAAACGTACTCCTCCGTTCGATACTGGTTTTATAATAATTGTTATCGTTGCGGGATTTCTGCTTATTATACTGGGAACCGTGTTGTTAAAACGTAAGTCGCCTGAAGAGTAAATATAACAGTACTATTCGGTAATAGTGTCCAATCAATTGTTAATTACGTTTAAAATACTATTCCTCAGACACCACAACCGAAAGACACCACAACCGAATAATGCCATTCTTAATTATCTAAAAAATTTGTTCATTAAATGATAAGCATAAAATACAATGTTAAAAAGGAGCTTTCCAATGAAAAAAGGATTTAAAATTTTATTAGCGCTTACTTTAATTGCTGTTTTAGCGCTACCGAATACCTTTTCTGTATTAGCGAATAATGATAATAGTGTAAATGTGAAACAAGGCTATACTAAATTGCCTGATAATTTAGACTATATCAAAAACGAAGTATTGATCGGTATTTCTAAAAATAAAGATCAGCTTCAAGACGAAGTAAATCAAAAATCAAACGGCGCAAGTATTAAAGAAAATGTTTTAGTGAACAGGCTGGATGATAAAAAAATACTTGCCGAAGATGATAACGAATTAATACTCATCTATGAAGTACAATACTCTTGCGAGGGAGGAGTAAATAAATCCCCAATAACAAATGATTATAAGATTGATTCAGCGTACTATGCTTATAATAATCTTGTTGTTAATCTCTCGGCAAGACTGAATTATCATACGGACTGGGATTATAACAATCAAGGTTGTTATCCTCGGGAAATATATGAAACCCGCTATTCATGGAGTAGTGCAAATACATATAATAATTATATGCTTTGTGTAGACAGTATAGACTGGCATGTCGCGCAAGCGGGAGTACCGTATGGTGGATCTTCCTTTTTACCATTGTACGAAGGTGGTACGCATTCATTCGATCCTATAATAACTCTTTCAGGGACATACGCGCGTTATCACTATCCCTCAAATTGGACGCTCATGTTAGATGGGCTGAGTGTGGGTTATGGAGTAGCTGTTGGGGATTTCGACATAATATGCTACCATACAGTTTCGCCATATGATTACTTTTCTGTTGGAGAGCAGAACCGCCAAGTAACTATTGGTAGTCCGATGCCCGTTTAGTTCAGTTCAAATATCACCAAACATATGTTAGCTTTGGAAGGGTAGAAAAGGGACAGCATGAAGAAGGTAGCAATTCTCCGCTTATTTTGGGTTAAATGAACAAACAGAAAAGTGAGGCGGGATTGATAAAGTGAACATCAAATACAGGACGTTTTTATGATAAAAAATATTAATGCCTATACCTTGGTTAAAGCCCTGTTTATCCTTGTAGTCCTTGTATTAATCGTAATTATACAAGCTGAATATTATCAAATGGATACGCTTGATAGGCTAGAGGAATCAACCCCGGTGGTTTATTTTACTCCCTTTTCATTCGGTTATATAGTAATGGTATTACTGTCTTTTGGAGCCTTATTTGCGGCAGGTTTCAATCTGAAGGCTGCAATGGAAAAAAGACTTCATTTAAATAAGAAAGGCTTCATTTTAGGCGTAGTAATATTATTGCTTTCTTTGATAAATTATCATAACTTATTCTTTTCACAAGGTTGGATTGGGCACGGGGGTCTCCCACTTGAGAGCCTGCCATATTTTATGGCAACCAGATATTTAACTTTGGTAACAGGCGCGCTGGCCGGTTATTTGTGCTGTAGTTCTTTTAAGACTGAATGATGTTAAATTTAATCCCTAATTCCCAAACGATTTTTATCAAGATTGATAATACAGGGTTCTATGATGTCATCGCAGATGGATAATTTCTTGAAACGAACGCAGCGTTGTTTTAATTGGAGTTGGCTGGGGATAGAGGATTCGAACCTCTCCACGCGGATCCAGAGTCCGCTGTCCTACCACTAGACTAATCCCCAGTACGCTGAAAATTATAACACGGAGAGCTTTTCAAGGCAATGTTGATTCCTGCCCACCCCGACCGGCTTCCAATAATCTTTCAAACTGTATAATAAAACTTTCACAAATTTTCGGCAATTTATGATATATTATTCTTCGGGGAGTGAATAATATTGAATACTTTGAAGGATATTCAAAAGTGTATCGGCATCGAATTTAAAGATGAGGCGCTGCTGAAGCTGGCGGTAACACACAGTTCATATATCAATGAATTTCCGGAGATTGCCCCCGAATCCAACGAGAGGTTGGAATTTTTAGGCGACGCCGTACTGGATATGATTATTGCCGAAGAGCTGTACTTTAAATATCCGGAGCAGCATGAAGGAGAATTGTCTGCATTACGGGCGTCTCTGGTTTGCAGCGCCACGCTGGCAAACATTGCCCAAACGATCGGGCTGGGTAATTGCCTGCTGCTGGGCAAAGGCGAAGAAGCCAGCGGGGGCAGGAACAAGGAAGCTAACCTGGCGGGAGCCTTCGAAGCGCTGCTGGCAGCCATCTATATCGATAAAGGATTGGAAACAACGCGCAGTTTTCTTTTAAAGCTCTTCGATAAGGAACTGGTTAAACTAAGCGAGAAAGAGCTTTGCGTGGATTATAAATCACGCCTGCAGCATATTTTCCAGTCACGCAAGGGCGGGAATAAGGAGACTCCCGTATATTATATAATTGGAGAGGCCGGCCCCGACCATAACCGGATTTTTACCGCCGAGGTCAGAGCAGGAAATCATGTTCTGGGACAGGGACACGGCAAAAGCAAGAAGATTGCCGAAACCGAAGCCGCCAGAGCAGCGCTGGAAAGTCTGAAATAACTTTACAGCCACAACAAGCTTTGTTAAACTTTTAAGGAGAATAATTATAAAGACAGGGAGGATATATGGGCAGGAAAGATATTCGACACCATGAAACGAAAAAACCCAAGAAGAACGCCAAGAAAGCCAGAGTTTCGGAAATCCTGGAACAACCGCCGGTAGTCGAGGTAATCAAGAAAAAGAGAAAACAGGAATTCGAAGAAGAAGAATAGGCTTTCTGATACAACATGAACAGGACGGCTGATAGAGTTTCGCTAAAGGTACTGGTACACGGACGTGTCCAGGGAGTCTATTTCAGGGATTTTACCTGCCGCAAAGCGGCAGAATACGGTTTATCGGGATACGTTAAAAACCTCTCCGACGGCAGAACCGTCGAGGTCTATGCCGAGGGGGAAAAATCCGCATTGGAGCAACTGATCAGCCACCTCAGGGTAGGATCCCCCGCTGCCTCAGTGGAAGAAATATCAATAAGCTGGGGAGAGTATTCCGGAGAATACGGCAGTTTTGATATCAGGTATTAAGACTGCCGTTACTACATTATCCGCAAAATGACGGATTGTGATAAATCCATCCGCACCACCCGATAGCTCTTATTTTCAGACGGCGCTACGGGCTGAATTCCACCATCGCTTCTTTAATCAAATCCAGGTAATTCGTCTTAATGCCAAGCGTCTGAGATATCTCGACATCCACCTTGTATAGGTCGCCCATGAATATCTTTCCGTACTCCTCGATTTCGCCCTTTGCCGGCTCATTGCTGGTAATAAATTTCTGGCGCGCTTCGACAATTGCCAGGTCGAACGGCATGGTGAAATAGAGATCGGCAATCACTTTTTCAATTCCCAGGCTGTAAAGCTCTTCCCAGCCGCCTTTAGCGCTGTTGCCGTATTTCTTGCTCGGCAGCAGGCTTAAAAGGTTCATGATGCTGAGGTGGCCGAATCCGTTGACCACCTTCAAAGGCGATACCGATATCAGGTAATCGCTCGATAAAACCACATTGGGAATCCAGAAGGTCGGCACCGCCAGCGGCTTGGTTAAAGGATTATCGACCTCCACCCAGACGCAATCGTTGACATCCAGCGTGATTATGCGGGGAAAATCATAACCCAGCGATCGAAAAATGGGTGAAATCGGCCCGCCGTCGGGAGTCCCGTCCAGTATCAGGATATCGGCGTCTGTGACCTTCCTTATCCCCTTAATAATAGTAGCCATCATTTCACGGCTGGTGGTTACCGGATATGAAACAGGATAACCAGCCATCGGTTTTATCAGGATGCGCCGCGCCCTTGAAAGTACCGATGGCGCCTTGAAAGTAAAATCAGAATAATTATAAATCAAAACCTATTTCTCCTATCAGGTTAAAAATATCAAACTGTTAAACATTAATTATAATAACGATAAGTATAACGTAAAGTTACTGTAAACTTTTAAGCATGATGACGCTTTTCAACGCAACCGCATAAACAGCGCTGGCTGTATAAAGGATAAAGTGCGGAAGGATCAGGCAAAATACAAACCAACAATTCAGTACCAATACTATTAATATATTCCTATATGATACAGTCTCTAAACAAACACTATATATCACTTTCCCGGAAACCGCTATTTCAAATTGTGCTCCCGTGTTTCGATTAATCAACAATAGAAAGGAGAGCAGCGGACTTTACTCCCTGCAAAACTCTACTATCTATTTTACCATTGATGTCAACCCCTTTTTCAAGTACTGAAAGGTCATTTTACAAATAATTAAAATATTTTTATTTTTTGTGGCTCATATTATCACATGTTATAATTGCCGTGTGAAAATAAGCGAAACGGGCGAATTCGGGTTGATCGAGAGGTTGAGAACCCTGATAGAGGCAGATAAGGCTGTATCAGGCCCGCACCTGATTCTCGGCGCCGGGGATGATGCCGCCGCCTGGCGCAGCGATGCGGCAGTGAATCTGGCGACGGTTGACTGCCTGATCCAGGACATACATTTCAAAATAGAGAAAATCAGTTGGCGGGAACTGGGTTGGAAAGCGCTGGCTGTCAGCTTAAGCGATATCGCCGCTATGGGCGGCGTTCCGAAATACGCCCTCTTCTCGCTGGCTTTTCCCGAAGAAACTGATATCGAAGACATCGCCGAACTTTATAAGGGGATTCTGGAACTGGCCGGACGCTTCGATGTAAAGATAATCGGTGGCAATATCAGCCGTGCCCCTCTGGTATTTATCGATTCTATTGTCTATGGCATTGCCTCTAAACCGGATATTATGTTAACCCGCTCGGCAGCCAGACCGGGAGAAGAAATCGCCGTTACCGGATACCTTGGGGCGGCGGCGGGGGGCTTAAGAATAATTGAAAATAACATGTCGCTTGCCGATTGTATAAATAATCCCCTGCTGAAAGCCTTCAACACCCCCCTCCCCAGAATCAGGGAAGGGCAGAAATTGGCGGCAGAAGGTATAAAATGCGCCATGGATATCAGCGACGGGCTGGTTGCAGACCTCGGTCATATCTGCGAAGCCAGCCGTGTGTCAGCCATAATCAATATCGATAATGTGCCGGTGCATCCGGCTATCAAAAAGGCCTTCGGCAATGATGCGCTGGATATGGCCATCTCCGGCGGAGAAGACTATGAACTGCTGTTTACCGCCGGCCATGATATCATGGAGAGTATAAAAAAACAGCTCGATTGTCCACTGACAGTAATCGGAAAAATTGTTGCCGGCGACGAACACCGGGTCAGCTTGTCAGATAATGCCGGGAAAGCTTATACTCCTTCGGCAAAAGGCTGGAATCACTTTGGAAAATAACAGGCTAAAAGAACTGGATATCGAAAGCAACAGCCCCGATGAGACTGTCAGCCTGGGCAGAAAAATCGGCAAACTGGCACTGCCGGGGGATATTATACTTTTGATCGGTGCACTGGGAGCCGGAAAAACCCGTTTAACACAGGGCATCGCCTACGGGCTGGACACCGACGAATACACCCTCAGCCCCTCATTTGTACTGGTGCGCGAACTCTACGGGCGCCTGACGCTCTACCACATGGACCTTTACCGCCTGGATAATATCGCAGAAATCGCCGGCCTCGGGCTGGATGATTACCTCTACGGCAAAGGCGTTTGTGCCATAGAATGGGCTGACAAGGGCATGCCCCTATTCCCGGATGACCATCTCTCCATCGTGATTTTGTATAAAGGCGACCGCAAGCGTCAGATTACCCTGAAAGCCTGCGGACAAAGATATTGCGAACTTTTAGAAAAGCTGGAAAAACAAACGGAGTAAAACATGCATTTAGCTATAGATACCTCAACGGATGTGGCAGGGATTGCCGTTGCGCATGAATTTAATATACTGGCGGAACTGGCCTGGAGCTGCGGGCAAAACCATTCGGTGGAGCTGATGCCCCGCATGAAACAGCTTTTAGAGCAGGGAAGAATCAAATTCGAAGATATCGAAGGAATCGTGATTGCCACCGGACCCGGCAGTTTTAACGGTCTGCGCGTGGGAGTCGGCACCGCCAAGGGCCTGGCTTTCGGCCTCAACGTACCGGTGGTCGGCATCAGCACACTCGAAATGACAGCCTACGCTCACAGTTTAAGCGGCTTACCGGTCTGCCCTGTCATAAATGCTGGCCGAAGCGAGGTAGCGGCCGCCCTGTTTCAGCAAACCAATGGCAAATGGCAGAAGCTGGAAACGGAACATATCACAACCATAGCGGAACTCTGTAAAAAGACAGATAAGCAAACCATATTCTGCGGAGAGTTGACGCCGGCGGCAATCGATGAATTGACATCTACGCTGGGAGAAAGG
>JAAYNN010000146.1 GCA_012520835.1 Dehalococcoidales bacterium | reverse complement strand
CTGGGATAATACAGGTTTGTAATGTTTTATTATAGCACGTCCTTCGCTATTTTAAAGAATTTTTTATTGCATATGGCGATACCGTCGTATAATGATATGATATATAATATGGTATTATTCGATTGTATTGTCTGAAGAACAGTATTTTAAACGTAATTAACAATCGATTGGACACTATCACCGAATAGTACTAAATTAATTACAGGGAAATATATTTAAAATGAAAGATACCTCTTTTAATTTACTGCCAACCATGATTGGCAGCATGCCGCATAAAGATGCTAAAGAGGCATGCCGGGTTGTCGTACGTTTTTTAAAGGACATCCCCTGCTGGCCGCAGCTGCCGAACCTCACTTCCAGAGAATCGATGGCAATTCAGGTCAGCGAGGGCTTTCCGGGCATCATTCAGAAGGGCAACGACCTTTTGATAGACGGAGCAAATGATCACAGCGCCGCACTGGAACAGCTTTACATGGCTTATCTTGAAAACGACAGCAGCAAATTCCCGATGACAGAGGAATATGCCGCCGGATTTTACCAGCTTTTACAGCAGGCGGATTTATCACCGCTGGCTATAAAGGGGCAGCTGATCGGCCCGATTAGCTGGGGATTGAGTGTCAAGGACAGCACCGGCAACGTCATCCTTTATGACGAAATACTCTCGGATGCCGCCGCCAAGATGCTGAGGCTCAAGGCCGGCTGGCAGGAGAAGACGCTGGCGCAAATTTGTAAAAATACCATTATCTTTATAGACGAACCGGCCATGACTTCGTATGGTTCAGCCTTCTTTTCCCTGCCTGAGGAACGGGTCATCGCCCTGTTGCAGGAAGTGTTCGATGGAATCGGCGGACTGAAAGGAATTCACTGCTGTGGCAATACTGACTGGTCGCTTATCTTGAGTACCGGTATCGATATCATGAATTTCGATGCCTATAACTATGCCGAAAGCCTGACGCTCTACCCTGCGGAAGTCAAAGCCTTTTTAGACAGAAAGGGCGCTATCGCCTGGGGTATAGTACCGACGGATGAAGCTAATATCCAAAAAGAAAACGTTGCCAGCCTGAAAGACCGGCTGGAAGAAGCCATGGCTCCATTTACACGCAAGGGAATTGCCTTTAAACAACTGGTGGAGCAAGGCCTGCTTACTCCCAGCTGCGGACTGGCCGGGGTAAAAGAAGAAGCGGCAATACTGGCATTGGAGTTGTTAACGGAGCTTTCCCGCGAGATGAGGAGGATTTACGGATAACAGGGGATATCCTTCCTCCATACATCGGGACTCATGGCAAAGGCATAACGGCATGTATAATCATAAATCCCAAATTCGAGATATTCATAAAACAGATTAAGTGGTACAATCATAGAAGCACTCTTTAACAAGAGGATAAAAACCGAAAGGACTTTTGCTAAAACAAATGAGCACTCTTCCCGAAATAGCACAGGCGCTTCTTTGCCCGGAAATCTACCCCGAACCGACCAAAACGGTTCGCCTGGAACAAACGCAGATGTCTTTCGTCTTTATTACCGATAAATTCGTGTACAAGACCAAGAAAGCGATTAATCTGGGCTACGTGGATTATACCACGCTCGAAAAGCGCAAGTTTTTCTGCGACAAAGAGGTGGAATTAAACAAGCGGCTTTCCCCGGATACCTACATAGGAGTAATACCGATTACTAAAAAGGATGGCAAATATGCCTTCGGCGGCGATGGCGAAATCGTGGAATATGCCGTAAAAATGAAAATCCTCCCCTTTGAGCGCATGTTGGAAGTTCTCTTGAAAGAAGACAGCGTCAGCGATGATATGATGCCCCGCGTGGCCGCTAAAATGGCGGATTTCCACAGCAAGGCGGCAACAGGAAAAGTCATCAACGACTTCGGGAAAATCGAGCAGATCGACCATAATAACGAAGAAAACTTAGCCCAGATGGCCCCTTACATCGGAAGGACTCTAACCGCACAGGAACACCAAAAAATCGCCGCTTTCGTGCGCAATTTTACCGTAAATAACGCCGACCTGCTCGAAAAAAGAATCAAACAGCATAAAATCAGGGATTGCCACGGCGACCTGCATGCCGCGCACATTTGCTTTGAAGATGGATTGATTATCTATGACTGCATAGAATTCAACGACCGGTTCAGGTACTGCGATGTTGCCTCGGAAGTGGCATTTCTAGCCATGGACCTGGACCACAACGGAAGAGCGGACCTGGCCCGCAGCTTCGTTGAAAGCTATATCGAAAAAAGCGGCGATGCCGACCTGAAAAAACTGCTCAATTTCTATAAATGTTACCGCGCCTGCGTCAGGGGCAAGGTAGCCTGTTTCAAACTGGACGACCCCTATGTATCGGACGAACATAAGAAAGAGGCGCACCATATCGCCGAGAGCTATTTCGACCTGGCGTGCTCTTATACCGACCCCACTCCTACCCTCTATATCACCACCGGATTAAGCGGCTGCGGCAAATCGACAGTGGCTGCAAAGCTGGCAAAGAGGCTCGGGCTGGTAGTTCTCTCATCTGACATTACCCGCAAGAAGCTGGCGAACATCAGTACAAAGGAACGCTGTTACGATTGTCCCAATAGCGGCATTTATTCCCCGCAATTCAGCCGGAAAACCTACGATGCCTTATTCGACAAAGCCGGAAAAATACTTAAAGACGGCGCTTCCGTCATCATCGATGCCACTTTTATTAAATCGGCAGAAAGGATAACTGCGAAAAAACTGGCAGAAAAAAACGGGGCCATGTTCTATATCATCGAATGCATATTGGAAGAGGAAACTGCACGCAGTCGGCTTGAAAAGAGAATGAACGAATGCACGCCATCCGACGGCCGCTGGGAAATCTACCTGGCTCAGAAAAATAGTATTGACCCCGTCAGTGAAGCACCGGCTTCGAATCATATCATTATTGATACCGCCAAACCGACAGAAGATAATGTAAATATTATACTGGACAGGTTGGGCTATGTTTAATATAATATACTGATTTGCATCATAAAAATAAAAAAGAGGATGGCTAGATAATAAAGGCTGGTTTTGTATGAATAAGAATACTTACGATATAAAGGATATCTCTCTTGCCGAAGACGGCAGGCAGCGAATCGAATGGGCGGCACGCGAAATGCCGGTGCTGGTGCTCATCAAGCAGAGGTTTGAAAAAGAAAAACCCTTCAAAGGGGTGCGTATTTCGGCCTGCCTGCATATCACCACCGAGACCGCCAACCTCGCCCTGACGCTTCAGGCCGGAGGCGCCGACCTGATGATGTGCGCTTCTAACCCCTTAAGCACTCAGGATACTACCGCTGCAGCGTTGGTGGAATACGGCATTCCCACCAACGCCATCAAGGGAGAGGACGACGCCACCTATTACAGGCACATCAAAACAGCCCTCGATCACAAACCGCATCTCACGGTAGATGACGGCGCCGACCTGGTAAGCATTCTTCACAAGGAGAGGCAAGAATTACTGCAGGAAATCATCGGCGGCACGGAGGAGACCACCACAGGCGTCATCCGACTGCGCAGTATGGAAAGGGACGGCAAACTGAAATACCCGATTGTGGCCGTTAACGATGCGCAAACCAAATATCTCTTCGATAACAGGTACGGTACAGGACAGAGCACCGTTGACGGGGTGATCCGCGCTACTAATGTTCTTTTTGCCGGCAAGACCGTGGTGATTCTCGGTTACGGCTGGTGCGGGCATGGCGCCGCCATGAGAGCCAAAGGGATGGGCGCACAGGTCATCGTTACCGAAGTGAAGCCGCTGCGCGCGCTGGAAGCGGTCATGGACGGCTTTAAAGTAATGCCTATGAACGAGGCTGCCAAAATCGGCGATATTTTCATCACGGTTACCGGCGACAAGCACGTCATTGCCAAAGAACACTTCGGCATGATGAAAGACGGCGCAATCATATGCAACAGCGGGCACTTCAATGTCGAAATAGATATCCCCAGCCTGGAGAAGTTGTCTGTCTCAAAGAGGCGCATCAGGACATTCGTGGATGAATACACTTTAAAGGACAGTCGCCGCATATACCTGCTGGGAGAAGGCAGATTGATCAACCTGGCTGCTGCCGAAGGGCACCCCTCCAGTGTTATGGATATGAGCTTTGCCAATCAGGCGCTTTGCCTGGAATATCTGGTCAAGAACAGGGGAAAACTGCAGCCGAAGGTTTATATCGTTCCGGAATACATAGACCTGGAAGTTGCCAGGCTCAAGCTCGATTCCATGGGCGTAAAAATCGATAAATTAACCCCGGAACAGGAAAGATATTTAAACAGCTGGGAAGAAGGGACCTAAAGAAGGAGAAATAAATGAGCAACTGCTTTGAAAGTTCACCAAAATTCATGTTTACATCGGAATCCGTGACCGAAGGCCATCCGGATAAGCTCTGCGACCAGATATCGGATGCTATCCTGGATGATATTATGAAAAAAGACCCTGACGGCAGGGTGGCCTGCGAGGTCGCCACTACTACAGGATTGGTCGTGGTACTCGGGGAAATAACCACCAGGTGCTATGTCGATATACCTGACATAGTCAGAAATGTGGTTAAGGAAGTCGGCTACACCAGGCCGGAATACGGGTTCGACAGCAATTCTATCGGCGTCATTGTCTCTGTCAAGGGGCAATCAAAAGATATCGATATGGGCGTCACTAAATCCGCTGAAGCCAAGGGCAATTCCGGCGATGATTTAGATTCCACCGGCGCCGGCGACCAGGGTATGATGGTAGGCTACGCCTGCAATGAAACCCCGGAGCTGATGCCGTTCCCGATTCTTTTAGCACATAACCTCTGCCGCAGGCTGGCCAGGGTCAGGAAAGAGGGCATTCTGCCCTACCTGCGCCCTGATGGCAAGTCTCAGGTTACCGTAGAGTATTGCAACGGGAAAGCGAAAAGAATCGACAGTGTCGTTATCGGTGCCCAGCATGATGACAACATCAGCCATACGAGAATTGAAAAAGACATCATTGAATATGTTATCAATGAAGTAGTTCCGGCAAAGCTTATCGACAGCAACACCAGGTATTATGTCAATGCCACCGGGCGTTTCGTTATCGGCGGCCCCGTTTCCGATACAGGATTTACCGGCCGCAAAATCATCGTCGATACCTACGGCGGTTTCGGACGTCACGGCGGCGGCGCTTTCTCGGGCAAAGACCCCACCAAGGTCGACCGCTCCGCCAGCTACATGGCACGCTATATTGCCAAGAATCTGGTTGCTGCCGGAATCGCCGACACAATCGAAATTCAGGTATCCTATGTTATCGGCGTTGCCAAACCACTGTCTGTGTGTGTCGAAACCTACGGCACCGAAAAAATCGACCGCACCAAAATAAAGGAACTGATAGATAAACATTTCGATTTAAGACCGGCTGCCATTATCAAACACCTCGACCTGCGCCGTCCGATTTACAGACAAACAGCAGCTTACGGGCACTTCGGCAGGACCGATATCGACCTGCCCTGGGAGAAGACGGATAAAGCTGAAATGCTGAGGAAAGAGGCGTTCGGGGAGTAATTTTGCAGAGGAAAACATTTTAGCAAAATTGGATTTTTCCACTGCCAGGCCATTCGACAGGCTCATGGTGAGCGAAAGATGAAAAATATAGCCGCTCGCGGTGCCCGTCCTGAGATATCGAAGGAAGATTATCTAATCCATAGAGGCTTCGTATCAGTGTTGACAGCAACCATGATGTACAGGAGCCGAAATAAATATTTTTATTGAAAATGAGCAGGATTAACAAAAACAATGTCAAGCAAAAATCCCATTAAATTCGGAACCGACGGCTGGCGCGGCATCATTGCCGAGGATTTCACTTTCGAGAATGTGCGCATCTGCGCCCAGGCAGTCGCTCTTTATATGCATCAGTCCGGACTGGCAAAGCGCGGACTGGTGATTGGATATGATTCACGTTTTGCTTCAAAAGAATTCGCCTCTGCTGCTGCCGAGGTCATTTCTGCCAACAGGATAAAGGTTTACCTCTGCGATAAGATAGAGCCGACACCGGTTATCAGCTACGGTGTGGTAGCCAAAAAAGCTGGCGGTGCGATTGTCATCACGGCCAGCCACAATCCGGCTAAATGGAACGGATTTAAAATCAAGTCGCAGGACGGCGCCAGCGCACCGACGGCAGTCATAGCCGAAATCGAAAAGATTGTTGAAAGCGTTTTTAACTCCGGGACAGTGAAACGGCTGCCCCTTTCTGAAGCAATCGACAAAGGACTGGTGGAATATACCGACCTCTATCCTGCCTACCGGGCCCAAATAGCCAGGCTGGTCGATTTGGAAGGCATTAAAAAGGCCAGACTGAAAATAGCTATCGACTCGATGTGCGGTGCGGGCGGCGGATACTTCAAGAAATTGCTCGAAGAGAGCGGGGGCGAGATTATAGAACTCAATGCGCTACCCAACCCGGCCTTCCCCGGCATGAAGCAACCGGAGCCGATAGCCGTCAACCTGGCCGCCCTCTCGGAGGTAATAAAAAGCGAGAAAGCCGACGCAGGATTGGCAACGGACGGCGATGCCGACCGCATCGGCGTTATGGATGAAAACGGCAGTTTCTTGACCCAATTACAGGTGTACGCCCTCCTGGCGCTATACATGCTGGAGGTCAGGGGAGAACACGGGGCAATTATAAAGACCATTACCACCACCGCTATGCTGGATAAACTGGGAAAGATATATAACGTACCGGTCTATGAGGCTAAAGTGGGCTTTAAATACGTGGCTCCGCTGATGGTTGAACATAATGCCATGATCGGCGGGGAGGAGAGCGGGGGATACGGTCTCAGGGGGCATGTGCCAGAGCGCGACGCCCTGCTGGCAGGTCTGTGCTTCCTGGATTTTATGGTAAAAACCGGCAAAAAACCCACGCAGCTTCTCAAGGATTTATACGATAGAGTCGGAGAACACCATTACGACCGGGTGGACATAGAATTTGCCGAAGAGCGCAGGACTACGATTACCGAACGTGTCAGGAACAGCCATCCGAAGACCTTAGACGGCATGGAAGTGGTAAAAGAGGACAATATCGACGGATTCAGGTACACTCTGGCGGACGGCACCTGGCTGTTAATCCGTTTTTCGGGAACGGAACCGCTGTTAAGAATATATGCCGAGAGCAACAACCCGCAAAGGGTGAAAAGGCTGCTGGAAGCCGGCAGAAAAATTGCCGGAGCAGAACTTCAATCTATAAAAACTCAGCAGCTAGCAGAAAGATCTGTAATAAAAGAAAAGAAGAGCTTATAAAATCTATTTACGGAGAACCTATATCCTTCCGTACCGATCTTCTAACCTGACAACATCGTCTAATTCGGGGGTAGACACTTCAAGAACCTCGCAATCTTCAAGAGCAGTCAGTCGATGCACACATCCAGGCATAATTCTATACGACTCATTTTCTGACATCTTTATAACTTGTTTTACACCCTGTAGATTGCCAATCTCCAGTTCAGCTATACCTTTGTAGATATACATACTCTCATCCTTTATCTTATGATATTGCAAGCTAAGCTGACTCCCCTTATAAACAAACAATATCTTCCCGACATACTTTTCAGTTTCTGCATAAACCAGCTCATAACCCCAGGGTTTTTCTATTTTTCTAGGAAGCATCCAACACCCCCAATCTAAATGACTTGAAGCTGACCGTATCTTTTTAAAGCCATACAAACTTTAAAATAATCAACAACATATAAAAGATAACATATTTTAAATTGCTTTGAAAGGAATCCTGCGATAAATCCCGGCAGTTACAGAAATTAGCCTTTTTTTGTTCAGGCATCCCTTATACTTTCGACCGGCTGTATTGTATTCATCATGATCCTGTAAGAATACTATTTGCAGGTTTATGCTAAATTGATTTATGATAAAAATCGAATGGTTTTAGTTATATTTCATTCGATAGGAAACAAATGATCATCCGTTTTCAGGGATATAAATTACTGCTTCATAATTACACTAAAACGGATAGTTCTAATAAGGCAAAAAGCATATTAAAACTGGGAAAAGACATCTTGGGAGTTTAATTATGATAGATTTAGATGATATTAATGCTTATAGTGAATACGACCTTGAAAATATGATAGGGCATCTCACTAACATCCCTGAGCTATACCGCACGGCATGGCGCAAGGCAATGATAATAGAGCTGCCCGAGGACTATGCTAATATTAACAGGATGATGATACTCGGAACGGAATGTTCGGCAATCGGAGGAGACCTGATTTCGCGTTTAATCATTAACGAAGCCCAAATTCCGATGACGGTAAACCGCGGCTACGACCTGCCGGCCTATGTCGATGAACAGACGCTTGTAATAGCCTGCAGCTATTCAGGCTATACCGAGGAGACTATCTCAGCCTTTGCACAGGCGCTGGATATCAATGCCAGATGCATGGTTATTTCCACCGGCGGCAAACTGAAAGAAATCGCTGAAGAAAAGCATCTGCCCCTGTTCACCTTCGATTACAATGCCCAACCGCGCTCCACCCTGCCATTCAGCTTCATGGCAATCTACTGTACCCTGCAAAAGCTCGGCATCATCGGGGATAAGTCCGCAGAAATTGCCGAAACCATAAAGATACTGGAGCAGCTATCGCAGCAACTGGATATTACGGTACCGCTGGAGAAGAATCAGGCTAAACAGATGGCGCAGAAGCTCTACGGGAAGTTCATTTTTATTTACGGCTCTGAGATTACTTCAGAAATCGCCTGCAGGTGGAAGACCCAGCTTAACGAAAACAGCAAGAACTGGGCAGCCAGCGAATCCTTTTCGGAACTGAATCACAATTCTATTGCCGGTTACCGCTTCCCGGCCGAGTTTAGCAAAAACGCCCTGATTATCCTGCTGCGCTCGTCATTGATATCGAAAGCCATGCTGGCACGTTATCAGGCCACCTGCCGTATCCTGGAACATGATAGAATCAAGTACAGCATCGTGGATACCGGCGGAGAAAGTGCGCTGGCGCAGATGCTGAGCCTGGTGCTCCTGGGAGATTACATCAGCTACTACCTGGCGATTTTAAACGAAGTTGACCCTGCCCCTGTGAGACTATCGATAAGCTGAAACGCGAACTCAGGGAAAATCAGCCCTGAGTTATTCGTCCTTTTATTCCCGTGTTGGGGTGAAACTGATGAGGGATATTAAAGTTACTGACCTTGTCGAAGGGCACGAACTCAGACTGTCATCCTGAAGTCACAGGGGGTGACTGAAGGATCTGGGGAGGCGGGGAGAAACAGCACAAAGGTATCCTCGGCAACAGGCGGTAACACGTTAATAGCCCCGCCCCAGATGCTTCGTTCGACCACCACGAACTCATCATGACAAATAGGAATTTCGTTGTGCGGGGTACCCACACAATTGTCATTCTGAGGCAAAGCCGAAGAATCTAAGGCTTATCGAATGGCATTTAGATGCTTCGCTGCGCTCAGCATGACAATACAATTAACCGTCTTCCTGAAGTCCCGACAAGTCGGGAAAGGGTCAAACGAACGGAAATCTAGTTTAATTCACCGCCGTTATAGTTCGATACGCTCACCACGAACGGCTTCATTACCCCACCCCCCATAATTATAATAAATGCCCGGTCTCACCTGATTTTAAAAAAGCGAACTTGAGTCGCCAAACCTGATAAACTATACTTATACTGAAAAAATATTAAAGGGAGCAGGCATGCCGCTGGATTTAGCCCGTATTGCCCCACAGGTGGAAAAGATGACGGCACATATCGATGCCGGCGACGCCGAGCGCCAAAAACGTCTGGCTAAGGCGCTGTCGGTGCTCTGCGACAACTCCCTAAATCTCGATGACCTGAAGAATAAAATCACAGCCGGAAAAACCAGCTGGATGCCGGCTGAACCGGTCGAGAGCCTGTACAATAAATACACCCCCGGGCAGCCGCCAGAAAACTTCAGCGTTGTCGCCACCGACGGTTCGCAAATCGATATCGACCGCCATCACTTCGCCCGCTACTTCCTGATTAACATCGGCAGCGTCCACCTCAGGTATGGAGAAAATGCAGATGCCATACTGGAAAGCACACCGCAGCTTTACTTCGAGAAGAAAGACCTGGTGATGATTTCCCCCGACGGCTCGAACCGGGAGATTGCCATCGAAGGCACCCTGCTCGGCATCAAGAGAGACATCGAAGAATTTAAACAACTGGCACAAACAGCCGCCTCGCTTAAAGAAAACATCCCTGCCCTGCTCCTTGCCGACGGGACGCTGATTCGCTGGAACCTGATGAGCAAGGATATACCGGAATTCGTGGTAACGGAATTTCTGGACAACGGATTCCTGAAATATTTCGATGAAATTAAAAAATCAGGCGATGGCAAAATGCTTGCCCTGGCAAGCTATATCAGCTTCCCGCGCTCTGCGGACGTGGTTGGCACTGTTCGCATCGCCATCTGCCCTTACGACCCGGTAAACTGCGATAAGTGCCGCCGGGAACATGCCGGCGGCGACTACCCGTGCCATGTCGTGGACGGAGTGCAGGATAAAGACATGTTCCTCACGCTCCTCGAGGAAGGCGAACGGTCGGCATTGTTTATCAGCCGTTCATCCATACAGCAGCGCTACGGCATACACCGCATCTGCTTCTATTATGTAAAGATAGAAGATGAAATTGCCCGCGTAGAAATACCGGAGTGGATTGCCCGAAACGATGCCCTGTTAAACATGACGCACACCCTGATACTCGACCAGTGCCGCCGGGGGCAGGGCTACCCGGTTGCCCTCTCGGAGGCTCACGAGCAGGCAGTGATTACCGCCGCCGATCGCGCAAACCTGCAAACGCTGGTGGAGACATCCCTGTCGGAAAAGAATATCGAAATAATCACGTCGGCCAAAAGTTTTAGCAAGAGGACAAGATGGATATAGAAAATAACGACACCGCTAAAAAATCCTCAGCCGCCAGAAAAACCGGCAGCCTGCTGATACACATCGGCAGATTCATCGCATTTATAGCCGCCGCCTTTCTGGTTGTAATGATGATAAGCGAAGGCGCCCTGAAAAATATTTCGACCGCAGACATTGCCGGATTGCTGCTGATTATATTCGGCGTTATCGCCCTGGCAGCCTATGCTCTCTCCTTCTGGAAGGTCAATTACGCCGCATTTTTACTGATTGCCGTCTCGCTGGCATATCTAATTCACTCTTTCTATTACCTGAATAACGGGCAGATTGCCCTGTGGCTGCTGACCGGTATGCCCCACTTGGTGGCTGCAGTCCTGCTGCTTCTGGGCTGGCGGATAAAGAAAGCCAACCGGAGTAAATAGATAGATAATCCATGCTCGTTCTGAACAGCGGTTTATCGGAATCCGCCTATCTGGCTAAGTGAGAAGATTACGCTTTATTCCTCTTCTTTTTTCTTCCGGCGGCGCATAAATAACAGCAGCAATATCCACGATAATCCGATGACCAGCACCGTCCCCGCTATCCAGTAAAAAACCGGCATGTTCATTATCTCCCGGAACGGCGTGGTGGTCGCTGTGGTGGTATCGGTGGTTACCGGTGAAGTAGTGCCGGTAGTTGTTTGCGACGATGTGGTGGTATCGGTGATAACCGGAGACGTGGCAGCGGTTGTTGTACCTCCAGCAGTGGTTGTCGCGGGAGTGGTCGTTACCGACGAAGTCCGGGTGGTGGTTATAACCGTAGTGGTCTCCGTAGTTGTCCCGGAGGTTGTAGTAGCGGTAGCGGAAGTGGTCGTTACCGATGAAGTCTGGGTGGTGGTTATAACTGTAGTGGTCTCCGTAGTTGTCCCGGAGGTTGTAGTAGTGGTAGCGGAAGTGGTCGTGGTAGCCGTTGTTGTAAATCGTGCGGTAGTAAATCTGAAATTATCCGAAACGGCAACATGCTCGTAAGGTCCGGACATGGCAACCGACCTGATTCGGCAATGATAAGTAGTCCCATCTAAAAGCCCCGCCAGATGTACGCTGTGATTCAGTACGGCGGCCGGGTCGACTGCGGTTCGATATCGGTAGGATTCGATATTATCATGCGGTTTTGTATCGTAATATACCTGCGAGGTTGCATTATTGTTAGTATCCCATGAAACGTCAGCCTCTGTCAGCCCGACATTGCTGACAGATATATTCGATATCACCAGCGCAATGGTAAAGCTGCCGTCTGATGAATTGCCGGCAACAATGGATAACGGCAATGCCAGTAAAATCAGCAGGCCGGCGGTGAAGCCCAAAACAATTTGCCGTATCTTCACCGCTCATCGCCTCCTGGCTGCCATCCTCGTTATAAAAAAGATGATGATAAACAGCAGTACCAGACCGATGGCCGCCCATACATAAGGATTTATAGAGCTGAAGAAAGCCGCTATACCCCCCTTAGCCACCGACATGTCCTTGACGGAACTGGTGGTGTACTGCTGGCCGTCCAGTTTCAGAATCAATTGAAATTCGTATTCCCCCGCCACCCAGCCGTCCGACGGGATGTAGTTATAGTTCAAGCCCGCCCGCCCCGTTTCCAGCGGGCTGAGAGTGGCCATTACCACCTCGGGAAGCAGCACTCCGCCGCGCTTGACGGACAGGATGACCTGCCCCTCGTCGATGCGCTGGTAGAGGTTTCTAACGGTATAGACGATTTTCACAAAGGCTAATTTTTTATCGCTTTCGTTGTAATTGGCAACGATATCGAATCCCTCGAAATAAACGGTAGCGCCCGATAAGGTGATAGATCTGGTTTCGCCGGAAGCCACATCGAAATACTCTTCCGCCAGGTTTATGCCGCCGATATAGCTGACGGCATAGAAACTGCCGGGAGCCACACGCGCTTCCAGGTAACCGGTCTGGCTGTAAGCCACCTCGCGGTTCTTGCCTTCTACCACCCGGTATAATCTGACATGCGACGTTATCGGCGAACTGTCGGGGCTGGCAGCCTGTATGCTGACCATCCCGGATTCACCCAGCACGGTCAGGCTGGCGGTTTGCCCGGCAGATCCCGACACCTGTATCCCGACTGCTTCTTTCTTATAGGATTCGGCGGTTATACTGATTTCATATGTGCCGGGTACGGCATCCTCATCTACCTCGACACTGACCGGTATCTGCAAATGCCCGGACGGCTCCAGGCTGAAAGAGGTTTGTGATAATACTATGTGCACCCCATCCGGCGCCCGCGTTTTCATCCGCACCACCATTTCTTCGCTGCCATTATTGAAAACGACCACGTAGATATCGGGTCCGCCGATTTCAGCGCCCTGCGGTATTTCGAAAGCCTGCTGGTAGAAGCTGCCCGACATGGCAATGCCGCCGCCGGCGCTGACCGGCGCTATACCGGGACAAGCGGCGGCAGACAGCAGCAACGCCAGCAGAAAAGCTGCAGCCCTTTTTAAAGTCAGACCGCTAACTTTATTCAATAGAGTTTACCCCCGTATTAACGATTTACAATCTTGTAGAAAACGGTACCGGTATAGGTATCGTTGGGAAACGTATTGGATAATTTAAGCCAGGCAGTAATAGTATCACGTTCTAAACCGTCTTCGGAAGTCTGGTCGTTATTCATAACATTAGCTCCATCCAGAGTAATCAGTACCGCTTTGGAGAAATCATCTACACCCCATGTCATAAGCGAAAACTCATTGGCATTGGCGCAGACTCCGGTTTCATCGTAAATAGCTATGTTATCAGGATTGGATCCATTCCACATTTCTGAAACTGCTCCATTTCCAGCGAAATCCCCATTGGAAATCATCGTTACAGAAATACCGGTTACTTTGTTTACATCAGCGCCAAAACCGGTGCCGAGATTGACTACGCCAAAGTCAACATTGTCGGTATTGACAGTCATCTGGCCGTACCAGAGTACCTGCTTACCTCTCAGGTAGCTGCCATGGGTGTAAAATGTACCGTCTGTAACACGTGCATGCAACTCCCAGCCGGCAGTTCCCAGCGATTCAGTGGCTACCTTGCCTACCTTAAAGGCAAATATCCAATCGCCGGTGGTGGCGTCCATTGATTCCGGCAATGCGCAAGATGTCGGTATGATGGCCCATGTAGTCGGAGTGCCGGCATCGATCGTCCAGAGGCCGGTACCGGTAGTCCTGGTCCATGTCATGATGGCAGCCGTTTGAGTCATTCCTTGTGAAATGTCTGCCTCATTGGCAGGCGAGGAAGTATCGGCATCGTAATAGATTTTTACCTTCACCTCCAGTATATCGCTCAAGTTATTGGCATCATCAACGGTCACCTTGGCATAATAGGTCACCTGCGGTGTGAAATTGGTAGCGACCGTCGTGCAGGTGGCATTGGAATAGGTCTGGAAGTCAGTAATTTGAGGCGCCTCGCCGCCGACGGTAAAGGAGCCAAAGCTGGTACCGGTTTCAGCGGCAAACACCGCCAGCGACGGCATAGTCGCAACAAGCAGTGACAATACCACCAAGAATGTAATTAATTTTCGCATATTAACCCCCTTTTTATAATAAATTTTATCTTTTTATGCATTATCCTGTCAGAATATTTTAATTCGATAACCTGCCACCCCCTTTAAATATCATGGAGCAATGCCGAAATATATCGTTCCGTTATAAGTCAGCGCCGGAATACCTTCAGCCCCCAGTTTCAGCCAGATGGTATTGGCGCTTTCTGTATTTCCGCTCTCACCGGTCTGGGTGCCGGTATTAAATGTGGTAAAAGAGGTCGAAACAGGCACGGCGCTCTCTAGATTCGAAGCGTTACAGGCTTTTAATGAAAATTCGGCGTTCCCGGGCATACCGGCTGCATCCAGCGCTACCGAGAAACCGTCACCCGTCCACGGCGAACCGGCTCTGATTTGCTGCCGGTAATCGCCGTTGCAAATATAGGTTATAGAGATATCCGGAAACGGGTTGTCGGCAAAATCCGAACCGAGCGCCACGCTGCCGAAATCGATGGCCGGTGTGCTGACGGTAATCTCGCCATACCAGTTCATATTGATGTTATCCCGGTAATTTTCAGCCGGGCCGGCGCTGTTTTCAGCTTCAGCATAGATATGCCACCTGGCAGCTCCGGCGGTTTCCGTTGCCGTTGCCACCTTGCCCGGTTGAAAATGAAACCAGAAATCGCCGGTGGTGGCGGATAAATCCGGCTGTTCACAATTGGCATCGTTTATGATCCAGGTGCTGTCTGCGCCGGCATTGATCGTCCAGGCCGGCACAGCTCCGACCGTACACGTAAGTATCGCGGCTGTCTGCGTATCGCCCGTGGCGGGGATATCGCCGGCATTATATAAGCCGTCGGCATCATAGAACATGATAACCCTGACATAGCTCAAGTCCGAAAGCGTATAGCTATCGAAAATTGTAATCTTGACGGCATGCTCGGTTTGAGGAGTCATGGCAGCCGCTTCTCCAAGACGGTCTCCATCATACAAATTGACTGCTGTTATGACAGGCGGGATATCATGCGAAAGCGCATCCTGATTCACGTAGAATTGCATCTCCATGGTACTGTTGTTGTCATCAGGGCTGTATGTTGCCGCAGGCGCCGCATCTCCGCTGTATGCCCGGTAGATTACCGCATGCCACACGCCGTAAGACGCTGCCGGGACATCAAAAAGTGACAGGCTGCTTTCTATCCTGCAGTTGGGTGCAGAATTGATGCTATGCGTATAAACGAGGCTGCCGTTCACCCCATCGTTGGCAGCGCCGCCGGCGTCGCCGACCACTGGTATTGATAAGCGTAGCCGTAGAGGTGAATAGTGGGATAACCGGCATCGAAAGAGGTTCTTATATTAATGCCGTTATCCTGATACGATTGCAGCGTATTCACTTTTATATATAAGACACGGGCGTTCTTGACGCTTGTGATAGCGATTGTGTTGCCCGACCTGTATTCAAGGCTTATAGTATGACTCCCCGCAGTCATGCGGTATTTTTGAAAGGTATAAAGCGGAACATAATCCGTTATCGCCTCCGGCTTGAAGCTCTTTTCCACATAAAAAGCGTTATCGACATTGAGCCTGGCATAGGCTTCCCGCCCCGCTTTCGTAGAGCTTCCGTTAACCATGGCGAAAGATATCATCATATAGTCTCCCGGTTGAGCAAGGGTGAAAGATTCGCTGGCTTTTACCTGATAAGCGGTGCTATTGGTAACGGATAATAACTCACTCTCCGCAAAGCCTGCGTCGCAACCGAGGTCGCTCAGTTTTACCGCTACAATCTTTTGATTATTGACGGTACACGTATTGGGCATTAATACTTTATACCGCAGCTTGATGGTTTCAGGCGTACCGCTAAAAGCCATGATGCGCATTGCCATCCAGCCGTGGTATTCGCCGGATCTGGAATATGTGCTCACAATCTCGGCTTGAGAGATGATACCCCGAAACAGGCTGCAATAAATCTCTTTCGAGGTTGAATCGTTTGCAACGGAAGAAGCCGCCAGTACCAGGTATTCGCCCGAAGCGACAGCCGGAATATCCAGGCTCAACCCGTCCTGATATGTGCCCGCGGTGTAATTATAGGTGGCGTCGTCGCTGGCGCAATAATAATTTTCCACCTTGATGACGCTAATGGTGGCATCCCTGATTCTTGCCGTGCCGGTAACATGGTTGGTCATCACCTGCATCTGATATGTGTAGGTTGTCTGGCCCTGAAGCTGGCTTACCTGAGTATAGCCGCTGGTAAAAAAATCGGCGCCATAGCTGGGTGTAAACTCCTGGTTGAATAGTTGCGTGCCGTTGCGCAGCACGCGGACATGAGTCTGCCTGTTGGTTGCCACATTGGATATGGTAAAAGAGGTAATAAGCATATAATTCCCGGTAACGGCAGGAGTGAAAGTCATTTTAAGGGGATAATAGCCTGCAGTGGGTTGGATATCGACATAAGTGGTGCTGCTGGTGCGCCATTCATCTGTCCATGTTGCATAGTAACGCTCTACCGTTACACCGGCCGGTTCAGCCTTTGCAACATGCAAAGGTGCCACCGGAAACAGCGCCAGCAAAGAAACGGTTGCCAGTATCCGGATTAAGTAACCGGCTGCCGAACTCAGTTTTAATCTTTCCCTGATCATCAATCTGCTCTTTAAATACTATACTCTATAATCAAAAATACACCTAAAAAAGCCAATTTACGATAATAAAACGGTAGCAGCTACCCGGAGGTATATTAATCACCATTAATAACCGAGGCGATAATCTCTTTTATTCTATTATACCATCAGCATTACAAAAATATGTAACAAATATCACTATTATTTTATCGTTTTATCTCCCCCTTTTACAACCACCCTGTTAAACCAGCACGCGGCCTCCCGAAAGCTTTCTTTAAAGGGAAAAAAACGCTACAATATCAGGAGACCGATGAAAAAACTATTACTGGCTATTCTGGCTGCGTTTGCGCTGCTGGCAACCTCCTGCGACTGCTTTTTTCTCCCCGGGGAGGGGTATATCTACTCCGAGAGCGGAGCGGTCATCGTCGGCGGCGATAATAAACCGATACGCTTAATCAATAATGAGAATGCAGCTAATCCCACCTTCGAACAACTGCTGATATTTATATCTGAAGACGATACCAACACCCTGCCCTACGTCAAGGACGGGCCGGAAGTTTTCGTCTGCAGCGACTTTGCCGAAACACTGCATAACAATGCCGAACAGGCCGGCATTAAAGCGGGCTGGGTCAGCATCGATTATGCCGACGGCAGCATCGGCCATGCTATCAACGCCTTCGAAACGACCGATATGGGGCTGGTATTTATCGATTGCACCGGTGGACTCTTAAAGACATGGGACGGGGAACAGTATATATATGAAAGCGCCATAGACCCCTATCCCGCCGCCGATAAATGGGATACCATCGGCTATCTGGCAATCGGTAAAATCTACGGGCATATCGGCATAGATGAAGCGGAATCGCTGGAATATTCATTTCTGGAGGATTATCTAAACGGCTGGGAAAGCTATAAAACGCTGCTTGCAGAATATAACCATCAGGTAAAGCAGTATAACGAAGCCGTAGAGGGAAAAACTTTCATTACAGGAACGGAAGAATACCAGCAAATGAAAGCCTGGCAAACAGAGCTTAAAGAGATGGAAAAAACCCTTTCCGAAATGGAAGACGAACTGGGCGATTATTACTACCTTCCCTCTGGCATTGTCTCCAGTTACAGTATATACTGGTAGCTGCTTGCATATAATTTTAAGAACATCAATAATATAAATCCGGATATCTGGCAATAGATGTCTGTTTAGTAATATAATATATAAAATCTTATCGATTTATCGGATAAAGGAGAGTGATTTATGCCTATTTGGTTTCCCATCGCAATCATCATTGAATTTTTCTGGTTCATGGTTGAAAGTAAATGGATGACTATCAGACTGCCGCGGGTTTAAAATAAACTTCCCACGACCTTGCGGCCGGGGTTTTAACCTGTTTCAAACTTCGTTTGCCCTGCATCTTTTACCCCTTCGGCAAATCTAAGTTAATATCCCTATCGAAAAGACGCAGGGAGAACTGCATCCCTTGTCCCCACGGTCTGGGTATTATGTTCGGTAAGATAAAGGTAATTTAAATGGATGTTTCAAAGATGCAGAGAGTCGGAGAGGTAATCCGCTCTTCAACATCAGGTTTTACCGCCCAGTGCTACGAGCTTGACTGCTTCCCGCCGCTGGGCGGCCTGGTCAAAACCAAAAGTGCCGATTGTGAATTATTCGCTGTCGTATTCAACGCTGCCACTACCGGAATCGACCCCGGCAGAAAACCGCTGGCACGGGGGAAAGACGAAAGCAGCGAGGAAGCGCTCTATAAAGCCAGCCCGCAGATTGCCAGGCTTTTAAAAAGTGAATTCGAGGCGCTATCAGTCGGCTACAAAGAAGATAACAAAATTTTTCAGTATCTGCCCCCCCGCCCCGTCCCCATCCATAGTTTCGTTTATACCTGCTCCGATGCGGATGTGGTGCAGTTCAGCAGTCAATTCGAATTTCTAAATACCCTTCTAAACAGTGCTGTCAGCCTGCCGCACGAGGAATTGATTGCCGCCGTACTGCGCAATATAAGCCGGGTGCACGAGGATAAACACTCCTTTTTGGTAGCCGCCGGCAAACACCTTGCCACCACTCTGAGCGGGGATTACAACCGCCTCAGAACCATTCTGGAAAGGATAAAACAATGAGCGACAAAGATAAGAGAATGGGCATCGTCGTTTCCGGATCTTCCAATAAGGGGGTGGAGGTCAGGCTCGACAGCAGCACATCGGTGGAAGATATGGTGGTCGGGCGTTATGTCACCATAGAGGGGCAGAAGCGCCGCTTCTTCGGCATGATAACCGAGGTAGTGCTGGGGGTAACCGATTTGAACCTGACCCAGACGCCCCCCGATACCAATGACCCCTTTATCGCCGAGGTATTATCAGGAACCAGCACCTACGGCTCGCTGCAGGTGATGCCCTACCTGACCATCGGCGGAGATGTCGCAAGCGTAGTGGAAGGGCCGCAGCCGGTCAAGACAGTCCCCAGCCACTATTCGGCGGTGAATCTGGCTGAGGACCGCGATATCGAACTGGTTTTCGGTAAAGAGGATAAGGAGCGCTTCTGGATAGGCAACCCACTGGACATGGAAACCAAGCTCTGCATCAATCTGCCGGAGCT
>JAAYNN010000145.1 GCA_012520835.1 Dehalococcoidales bacterium | reverse complement strand
AGTTTGGGAATATCACGACCATAGGTCTATTGCTGACACTGATAATAATCTTTTCATTCCAGGGCGATGTAATTCTAAATAATCCGCTGCATATTGTTTTGATTGCTATACCATTAATTATTCAGACTTTCCTGATCTTTTTCATTGCATATCTGGCAGGCAAGGCTATAAAACTGCCCCATGAGATAGCAGCGCCTGCCAGTATGATTGGTGCCTCAAACTTTTTTGAGCTGGCAGTTGCCGTCGCGATTTCATTGTTTGGAACACAAAGTCCGGCTGCACTTGCAACCATTGTAGGGGTTCTGACGGAAGTACCTGTTATGTTGATATTAGTGAAGATAGCAAATAATACAAGGCACTGGTTTCCTGCTGAAAGGGGCACGGAGAATGAAAAGCAATATATATTTGATAATGTATCAAATCAATAAATACGATGAAAAGACTTTTTTCTCCGTCTTTATTGCTTCAGCCAAAAATCATTTATATAAAAGGAATAATCATTATGAAAAAAATGAAAATATTTGAGCCTGCTATGTGCTGCCCAACCGGAATCTGCGGTGTGGGCGTAGACCCTGAACTTTTGCGTATCTCCACAGTGCTTGACACGTTAAAAAAACATGGTGTTATTGTTGACCGCTTCAACCTTAACAGTGCGCCTGCTGAATTTATAAAAGACAAGACCATCAACGCTTATATAAATGGAAAAGGGACAGAGGGATTACCGGCAATAATGGTTGATGGCGAGATTGTCATTACAGGCCGATACCCTACCAATGAGGAGTTTACCAAGCTGCTTGACCTTCCCGAGGATATGTTGGAAAAGAGAGAAAGCCCATAACATCAAAAGCTTATATGAAAAAATCAGGCGGTTGTAATTTGCAAGGGAGGTCGCTGTTAAAATGAATTTATTCGATCCGCTAAACATCAAATTGACAAAGTATCTTTTCTTTACCGGAAAGGGTGGCGTCGGTAAAACCAGCGTCGCCTGCGCCACCGCTGTTTATCTCGCGGACACAGGCAAGCGTGTGCTGCTAATCAGCACCGATCCGGCTTCCAACCTCCAAGACGTATTCTTGATGGAACTGATTAATAAAGGCACTTCCATCCCTGGCGCACCTAATTTATATGTGGCAAACCTTGATCCCATACAGGCTGCGGCTGAGTATCGAGAAAGCGTAATCGCGCCTTATCGAGGCAAGTTGCCCGCATCTGTCATCGCTAATATGGAGGAGCAGCTTTCGGGCTCCTGCACCATAGAGATAGCAGCATTCAACGAGTTCTCCAATTTCATAACAGATGAAAAGGTTCAGCAGGAGTACGATAATATCATATTTGATACTGCTCCTACCGGTCATACCCTACGAATGCTTCAGCTTCCTTCCGCTTGGAGCAGATTCATAAGTGAAAGCACTCACGGCGCATCATGTCTCGGTCAACTTTCGGGGTTAGAGAGCAAAAGATCAATCTACAATCAAGCCGTGGAAACACTGTCAGATGGCAGCCTGACTACATTAATACTTGTTACCCGACCGGAAACTGCGCCATTTAAAGAAGCGAAACGGGCCTCGGATGAACTATCCGCGTTAGGTGTTAACAATCAGATGCTGGTTATCAATGGATTATTGATGGAGCATACTGATGCTCTTTCTTCAAGCCTTTACGAAAAACAGCAAGCAGCTATATCTAATATGCCGGAAGCCTTAAAGGCGTTTCCAATCTATATGGTACCTTT
>JAAYNN010000144.1 GCA_012520835.1 Dehalococcoidales bacterium | reverse complement strand
TTCGTAAAAGGCAGGACGCCGCTTGATTCAATATCATCCGCGTTCGCGCCGGAACCGTAGGGCTGAAAAACGCCGCTCTGTTTAACAAAATCGATGGTGCGGTCAGTCTTCCCGGGATAATTAGGATCCGCAACATAGAGCTTACCTTTATCGATCCGGTACGCCACAATGGCGTGCGCATAGGAATAGGTCTGTTCGTTGGCCAGGGTCGTTTGGCCGGTGATGTAGACAAATTGCGGTTCGCCGGTCAGCTGCATAGCGAAGGCGAAAGCGGCCAGGGAATAGAGGTCGTTGGCCTTCCCAATGGTGCGCTGCAGTTTGAGGCTGTATGTATTCCAGTACAGCTCCTTTTGGGCAACCGAGGCAAAGCGGTAGCCCCAGGAATCATCATCCTGAAAATCAGTCGTCTTAGCCCCGTAGCGATTATTGTCATATCGCCCGAACAGGCGCGGCTGCTTCTGCCCAAGGTAGATTTCTGTAAAATAAAACATTGAGGTCAAAGACTGTCCGGCACAATGGCCGCCGGCAGCAATCGAAGATCCACGGTTGACAAACTGCCAGTCGTCCAGTCCAGGCCGGTAGCCTGTGTCGACCGTCATGTCAGTAAGTGTCTGCAGGTCTGTTGCAGCCACAACTATATCGGAAAAATGGTGTGTGACCAGGGTGATGTGATCGGCTGTCAGCTCGGAAAAAGGGATTCCCTCGAGAGCGCCGCTCTTACGGTCGTAATAAAAACCCATGGCGAACTGGCTTTCTTTGAGATCAATCGGGATCGTCAAAAGCATTGGTTCAGCGGCAAAGCTATGGCCGTTGTCGATGGAAATCAAGGGTGTCAACAGTTCAATCTGCTTGCCCAGTTTGTGTTTATTCACCGGGCGGGCAGACACTTTGAACGGCTGCGTTTTTTCGTATGCGCCGGCCGGCACGGTCAGACTCATGCCGTCAAGATCATCTCTTGGGTCGTCGACAATCACAGTCCCGCCGCTGCTTCCGATCTTTTCTGTAACCAGGTGCCAGCTACGTCCTGTCTGGATCAGGTCGCTTTGTTTTCTCAAAGAATATTCGGCGAAGGCACCGGCGACAACAAGAACAACGACCAGAAAGGAGATCAGGCAACTGTGTTTTTTCTTGCGTCGGGGCGGTATTCCAGGAGAAGCAGGATGCTGGTAATCCGGAGCAGGTGTATAGCCAGAATGTGCCGCGGCAGCGTACATTGGGGAAGCTGTCGCAGATTGGGGGTAGGTTGCTGTATCCTGAACGATAGAAGCCGTTTGCATCTGCCAGGCGGGCAAGGCCTGTTCCTTGCTCATCCAGCTCTGACCGCCGTTCATAAAAAACATGTCAGCCCGGTCGAGCTGCTGGCTGTCGTTCATCTGCAACAACTGCGCTGCTGTGTAAGGTCCGTATTGTTGTCCCCGGCGGTTCATAAACCATGTCTGCATACGGCTGCTTCCTTCGTAATGAGCACTTATTGCTGTTATACATAGTTGTGCACATTATATAGAAAAAGTAGATGCATGTAAACATCTCCGCCTTACTTGAAATCCCTATTTTATTTAGCGCGTTTTATGGGCTGCGGCGTAGATGAGATGGGATGCAATAGACTTTGTGCGCAACACTATTACCATCCAGCACACGCTTACATCCGTTAGTCTTGACGGAAAGCGCACAACAGTTGCTGATGGTCGGACGAAAAACAAGGCCAGCGACATCTTGCCTGACAATTTTAAGTATTTCTCTAATCTTCTCTCTTATCGCCCCAGAAGAAAAGCGCTACCGTTCCGGGGCCGGTATGTGAACCGATTACGGTACCGACACTGTTGATTAAAACGCCTCCATCGAGGTTAGGAAATGTTTCTTTTATCAAATCTGCTACTGTTTTTGCGTCTTCATAACAGGCAGAATTAGAGATAAAACACTTGCCGTTGTAATCCGTTCCGTTATCGGCATGCTCGATCATCATGCGCACGATTTCGCGGTAAACTTGATTTTTACCGTGTATTTTTTTGCGTATCTTCAATTCTCCGCGGGAGTTGACGTTCATCAATGGGCATATAGTAAGTATCGTGCCGATAACAGCAGAGGCAGCGGATATTCTTCCGCCTCTTTTATAATGCCGCAAATCGGTGGAAAAGAACCAGTGGTGCAATCTCAATTTATTTTCTTCCAGCCATGCATACACTTCATCTATAGAAGCTCCAGCGGACTGCATTTGCCAGGCGGCATCCACCAGCATCCCGTATCCGGAAGAGGCGCCCAGTGAATCGACTACCATGATTTTTCGTTCGGGATACTGTTGTTGTAATTGTTCTTGAGCAATTCTGGCGGCATTGACGGCCCCCGAAATGCCGGAAGACAGGGATAAGTGCAAAATGTCCTTGCCCTGTTTTAAAATCGGCTCGAACAGCGTTGTAAACTGTTCCACGTTGACCTGCGATGTGGTAGGCATGGCGCCGGCGGCTATCTTCTTATAGAATTCCTCAAAAGATATTGATTTACCCAGGTCGTCGGGATAAACCTTTCCGTCCATTTGAAAATGAAAACAGGCATAGGGAATATCCCTTTCCATCAGAAATTCTGACGACAAATCGACAGTGGAGCAACAGGTAATACGATAATCAGACAATTCAAACTCCTTTTTAACATTTATAAGTTTGCTGGATAAGGACTGCTGTAAAAACAGCATATTAAATTATTTTATCGACAATTTGTTTAAAAGTCACCCTATTCTATATTAAACTGATTCTACTGTTAAAATCTTTTCAGTAGAGTTATCAATGGCGAATTCCACTATCAGTAGAAATTCTCTTGATTTATTGGGTATAATAAACAGAGGCCTGTCTCAATGAAAGATAATAAAAATGAAGAACAAAGGTTAAAGCAGCGAATAGCAGCTAACCTGATCTATTACAGAAAACTCAATAACATGACGCAAACGGAACTGGCGGAACGCATCAATTATTCCGATAAGTCCGTTTCCAAATGGGAAAGAGCATCCGGCGTGCCGGATATTTTCGTGTTATCGCTGCTAGCCAAACTATACGGCGTATCGGTCAGTGATTTTTTAGAAGAGAAGGGGCCGGAGTATCAACCGCCGTCTCCCGGGAAGAATACTCCGAGGATTATCATTTTCTTACTTGGCAGCGGCATTGCCTGGCTGGTGGCTACGATAGTTTTTACCGGCTTGAGACTCTTCATTCCGTCATTTGAAAAAGCCTGGCTGGCTTTTATATTCGCCATACCTGTATGCGGCATAATAGCGGTGGTATTTTCCTTTTTATGGTGGCGCATTGCCGTTCAATTATTATCTGTCAGCTTGCTTTTATGGTCGCTGGCCCTTTGCATACAACTGACTGTTCCTGTTAACGACATCGCTCTGATTTATGTAATTGCAGCCGTAGCGCAGGTTCTGGTGCTGTTATGGTTTTTATTGAAGAAAAAGATGAGCAGGAGAAGGCATTAAAGCAAATAATCCCTTTCAAGTATCCAGCCTGAACAGGACAATTCATTGTCCGATTGTTAGAGGCGGCAGTTCCTCGGCAATAATGGATAATGCCTGCGGCCCCCCGGCGTTGAATCTTTCCTTTTACCAGCAGCCAACCCTCCCGAAACAGAATGCTGCCGTATTTCTCCTGTACATCATTGAAAACGGTGATATCGGCAATGCCGGTGCCATCCTCCATGGTTAAGAATTTGCATCGTTAATGGAAATTCCGGTTCAAGATAAACTGCTGGTGAAAAAACCTTACATAAAATGTTACTTTTTAAATATTCTTCTTGAAAACAAAATTGTGACAAAAGTTCTATTCAATTCTGCCTTAAACAATGGTAATATAGACGAAATTAACTTCAGCGATTTGTTTTAGTGTTAAAAAAGGAGGAATAACTGATGGAATTATCTAAAATTAGCGCTACCACTTCTGTAATTATGCTCGAAAAAATACTGAATGCTGACAGCGAGGGAGCTCTTAATAAGGCTATCGAGGATGCGGCAGGGCAAAAGGTTAAAAAGGTAATTCTTGATTTTCGTCCTGTTGATCACCTGACAAGCCTGGGTGTCAGCAATCTGGTAAAGTTGACGGCTATTGCCCGGAAAAAGAAAATCGGTTTACTTGCTTACGGATTGAGCAGCCGCTATGAAGAATTATTTAATATGACATCTCTGGACAATGCTATCCATGTTTTAAATAATGATAATGATCCTGAAATGTTAACAAAAGACGAGATAAGCGGTTTGCAAAAAATTGAAGTTAAAGCAGGCAAGCAATCTGATGAGGGTTGGGCACCGTTTATAGAGAAAATTAATGTGACCGAAAGACCGGAAGGCGCACTGGTAAAAAATATGCATAACCGCCCTGTACAGGGACAGATTAAGGGCTTTGGCAAGATGTGGCAAAAAACCTTCTGGTTAATGATTGATAAGCCTGAATTGACTCCTGCAGATGTCATAAATACATTAAAGCAGAACTTTGTCGCTTTT
>JAAYNN010000143.1 GCA_012520835.1 Dehalococcoidales bacterium | reverse complement strand
TGAATAAAATGGTATCACTATTAATACCACCTGTCAATATAATCCCGAATTATTTTTTATGAAGCCGTTTTAAATGCCTTCCCCTGGATGAAGAGTCGTCCCAATACAATCGTGATGATGGATGATGGTTAAAACCCGGTAAAAAATGATTGATTTTCAAGCGCTTTATAGCTTACAATAACCTGACAATTGTTAGCATTTTAACACGATTAATTCAATCCTGCCGCTTTATAATTTTTGCAGGACTGGAAAGGGAGTACAATGAGACAGGTAACCCTGCCATGCCGGTAAATATCCGACCACAGGATATTTCAGTTCTGTTTCTCTACAACATGGACCCCGGGTGGTCTCCGCAAGAACTGAAAGAGATTAACGAATTAACATGTAAAACATACGAATCGTTTTGTTCGGCAGGGTACACTGTTGTAAAACTGCCGGTCACCGGCGATAACCTCCCCGAAGTATTGTCTCACTACAACCCTATCGAGCACATCGTCTTCAACTGGTGCGAATGCCTGCCCGGCATATTCCACAGCGAATGGCTGGTAGCCGACTACCTCGAAAAAGGCAATTTCACCTTTACCGGCGCCGCCTCGGATGTACTGGCAAAGACACAGGATAAAAAGCTGATAAAGAAGCTGCTGGATGACAGCGGCATCTGCACCCCCTATTGGCAGATATATGATACCGATTCGCCTGTAAACTGGGAGAGGTTCCCCGCCATTGTAAAGCCCTCGATGGAACATTGCAGTGAAGGCATCGATAGGAATGCCATCTGCCTTAATAAAGAAGAGTTGTTAAACCGGATAAGCTTTGTCAACCATACCTTCAAACAGCCCGCACTGGTAGAAGATTTTATAGACGGGCGGGAACTGCACGTATCGCTGTGGGGCAACGGACACATCGAAATGCTGCCTCCCGCTGAAATGGATTTTTCGATGCTTACAGACCGTCGCGAACGTTTGTGCGGGTATGAAGCCAAATTCGTTCCCGGCTCTGTTCAATACGAGAGCATAAGAACGCTTTTACCGGCTCCGCTGACGGAAGAAGAACTGCTTAAAGTAGAACAGGCATGCAAAGCTGCTTACAAAGTGACCGGCTGCCGCGATTACGGGCGCATCGATTTAAGAATGAAAGACGGGTTTGTCTATATACTGGATGTCAACCCCAATTCCGACATCAGCCCCGATACCAGCACCATACTGTCCGCCGAAATCGAGGGCTATAATTACGAGAGGTTTATCGACCGCATCATCCGCCTCGCCGCCCACCGCCACCCTGTTTGGGGGAGGTGAATTAAATTAAAACCACAATCAAGTTGTAATCAATGTTAATATTTACTTTCAAATCAAAGAAGCGTATTCCCCTCACCCCACCCCCCGCTTCCTCAGCTTATCGTCCAGCATCTCCCGTTTCATTTCAACGAGAACTTCGGATATAACAATCAGCTTTTGCGAACAATCGGCTTTATCGATATGCCTGTTCGCCATGATTCCAGCCCAGGCTTCCGGCAGCGCATCCTTCAAATGCACCATGCCGCCCTCGACATCGTCCGCCGCATAGTAAACCTCGGGGATGCCAGAGGTCAGGATTCTGGCAAGGCACATCGGGCATGGTTCGAGCGAGGTGAATAGTTTATATTCCGTTACAATGGGAGGATTAACGACGCTCTCGAAGTGATTCAGGACAACCATTTCAGCATGATAGTCGCTGCGGAATTGCGGGAAAAAGACCTGGTTGTTGCCGTAGCTGACCAGCGTATTGTTGTTATCCGTAATGATGCTGCCGACGCCGAAGTTGCCCAGCGCCACGCTCTGCAGCGCCAGGACGCATGTCAGCCAGATTTCCCTGTCGTGGCTGTACGAGATATTGAACCGGTAGTCCTTTAGTTGCGCATGTACCGTATTCAGAGAGGTTTGAACGGGCATGCTGTCCAAAAGACCATTGCCGAAATTTTCAATGCTCCTATCTGTGCTCATAATCTATTCCATATCTGCCCACGGATTGTTGACCGGGGTTCCGACCTAGACAATACAGGGATAAGCCAGTGTTTCCAGCATATTTCTTTCATTAATGGCAGTTGTCGTTTCGGGGATTCTCTCATAAATCTCCTGCCGACGTCCATTATATATGAAAGATGCCTATTTAATTATACAATACGAAGTCAATAGCTGCTTTTTTGACCTCACCCCTTTTTCTTTCCCCTCTCCGTAGACAGAGAGGGGAAAGATATTACTGGATTATTAAACTCATTCTCCGCGTGCGGAGAGGGAGCCGGAGGGTGAGGCATTTAACTATTGACATCGTTTACCGGTGACTTTAGAATAATCACATATAACCAGGAGGAGAATGCCGATGAATAAGCCGTATTTGCTGATTTTAGTGATTGTCTGGCAATTTTTATCCGC
>JAAYNN010000142.1 GCA_012520835.1 Dehalococcoidales bacterium | reverse complement strand
TTATTATAAACATATATAAGCCTGTCGGACTGTAAAGCTGTGCATATTATACCCAATTAGTTATCTTTTCTAAAATTATTGATTTTATCATATACTGTTTCACTGACCAGCGATTCCTTTATCTTTTAAGAACCAGCAGGTAGACATCAATCGTAGCAAGGTTTATAATCTCAATTACTATGAACGATAAGGACAAATTAAGCGTATTATACAGCCGCGAAGAGATAGCCTCTGCAATAAAATCTCTGGCGCAGGAAATAAAACGGGAATACAAAGATAAAAAACCCATACTTATATCTATTCTTAAGGGTTCTTTTATGTTTATGGCTGATTTGGTGCGCGAGCTGGACTTTCCGCTGGAAGTGGAATTCGTCCGGTTTTCCAGTTACGGCAGGGAGAAAAAAAGCTCTGGCGAAATTAAAGTTATACAGGGAATAACTTTCGATGTCGAAAACAGGCATGTGCTGATAGTTGACGATATTGTGGATAGCGGATTGACCTGCAATTTCCTCAAGAAACTGTTAACAGATAAAAAAGCCGCCTCGGTAAAAGTATGCGCCTTGAGCATCAAGCCATCGCAGCACACTATGCCTGTAAATATCGACTATTCGGGCCTGGTTATTCCCGATAAATTCGTAGTCGGCTACGGATTAGATTTTAATCAAAAGTACCGCAACCTTCCCGATATCTGCATACTTGAATAATATTAATTAAAGAGTGGAGAGAAATGACTGTTAATCTGACTGATTTAATAGCGGTAGCCAAAGGCGATATGCCCGGCGATTTGCTGATTTCCAACGCCAAAATCGTAAACGTTTTTTCGGGAGAAATCGAAACCGGCAACGTGGTTATCTATAAAGGCAGGATAGCCGGCATCGGGGATTATACCAAAGCCGGAAAGATAATAGACCTGGAAGGCAAATATCTGGCGCCCGGTTTAATCAACGGGCATACTCATATCGAAAGCTCTATGCTGGATATCGGACAGTATGCGCGGGCGGTAGTTTCCAGAGGCACGCTGGCTGTTATTACCGATTTGCATGAACTGACCAACGTCTGCGGATTGGATGCGATCCGCTATATCCTCGATGGAGTCAAAAAACTGCCGCTGGATTTATTTCTAATGGCTCCTTCCTGCGTCCCGGCAACCAATATGGAAACCTCCGGGGCTGATATCACAGCACAAGAACTCAAACAGATTTTGCGACGGAAGAATGTTATCGGGCTGGGGGAGATGATGAACTTTCCGGGCATTATGTATAGAGATGGCAACGTTCTGGATAAAATCGAGCTATATCAGGATAAGATAATAGACGGTCATTCACCCGGTTTATCCGGCAAGGATTTAAATGCCTATATATCCGCCGGCATATATTCCGACCATGAGTGCGTATCTCTGCATGAAGCCGAAGAGAAACTCCAGCGCGGAATGCACATAATGATAAGAGAAGGCTCCTCGGAAAAGAACCTCAAAGAGCTGCTGCCGCTGGTAACGGATAAGACTTACAAAAGATGTATGTTCGTGGTCGACGACCGCAGTTGCTCCGACCTTTTAAACGACGGCGATATCGATGCCGTGGTAAGAAAAGCTATCAGGCTGGGGCTTGAACCTGTCAGGGCCATTCAACTGGCCACTATCAATACCGCCGAATACTTCGGGCTTAAACGAATAGGAGCAATAGCACCGGGATATATGGCTAATTTCATCACACTCAATAATCTATCCGACTTCGATATAGACATGGTATTCTACAAAGGAAAACAGGTTGCCGGACATGGATCGGCATTGTTCGCTATCAAGCCTTTAAGGGTTAGCTGCCCGACCCATTCAGTGCGCATAAAACCGTTCAAAGTGGCAGACCTTAAACTGAAAGCCAGAGGTGATGACAGCCTGGTAATCGAAATTGTGCCCGGCCAAATAGTCACCAAAAAGACCACCGCTAAGGTGCGGATTAAAGACGGGTATGTCTGCGCCGATACCGAAAAGGATATTTTAAAACTGGTGGTAATGGAAAGACATCATGCCACCGGAAACATCGGCAAAGGGCTTATTAAAGGGCTGGGGTTGAAGAAGGGAGCTATAGCTTCTTCGGTAGGCCACGATTCCCACAATGTTATCGCTGCCGGAACTAACGACGAGGATCTTTATATAGCTATTAAAGAGATAGAAAAGCTGCAGGGAGGGTTAGCGGTAGTTGCTGAAGGTAAAGTTATGGGGAGCCTGCAATTGTCTATCGGCGGTTTGATGTCGTTAGAACCATTGGAAACGGTAGCCGGTAAACTGCAGGAACTGAAGAATATGGCCGCCGAACTGGGAGCAAAACTGCCTGATCCCTTTGCCACCCTATCTTTTATGGCGTTGCCTGTAATACCCGAACTGAGGCTGACGGACCTGGGATTGGTAGATGTCACTCAGTTCAAAATAGTGGAATGAAATACAGGTGTCCGCCTTTATCCTGATAACGATATAAATGAGTCTATATTAACCTACTAATAAACTTCCCTCGACCTTACGGTCGATGTATTAAGTTCGATAAGATAAATCTATTATAAACAAGCGCTATTTCATAAACGAAAAGTGCCCGGTTTTTATACCAGGCACTCACTATTCTACCTGACACCGGCATACGCCGCTGTTTTTTATAGACTAAAGCTTCAGTTTTAATTAACTATCGGTCTGTCGTATTTATCGGTAAATTTGCCCATTAATGCCATAATGAAATCGACTAAAACCCATATCCCTACAGCCGATACCAGTATAAAACCGAAGCCGACTAAAACACCGGTTATATAACCGACGATTGTCAGGGCAGCCATGGCAATACCGGTTCCGGTTTTTCCGACATAAAAACGATGAACACCAAGCGTCCCAAGGAAGAATGCCAGAAGGGCTACTGTCACCTTTGATTTATCCGAGACTCCATAGCCAGCCGCACCATATTGATTCTGAGGATAGGGCTGATTACCAAATTGCTGAGGTGGATATTGCTGCTGGGGATACTGCTGCTGCGGGTATGGTTGTTGATACTGCGTCGCCTGATACTGAGGCGCAGGAGCCGGCGGGGCCTGTTGCTGTGGTGCATGATAATGGGTTGCCTTATCTTTTTTCAGAGCAATACCACAATTTACACACATATCCGGGTCGCCAATCAATTCTTTTCCACAATTACTGCAAAATGCCATATTTTCCTCCCTGTTTAAAATATTTAAATAATCGACGTTTTTGGCCTGTGCACCTGTATTATTTATATAACATTTTAAATCAGATTGCATTTATTTACAACAACTTTATATTTTATATTTTTGTTTATCTATATATCCTGGC
>JAAYNN010000019.1 GCA_012520835.1 Dehalococcoidales bacterium | reverse complement strand
GGACGGGCTTATTGTTTCCGGTGGTGAAAGTACCACCATGCTCAATCTTGCCAATAATTACGACATTATCGAGCCACTACGCAGGCTGGGGCCTGGTGGCTTCCCCATGATGGGAACCTGTGCCGGCATGATTCTACTGGCAAAAACCAATATCTACTCGGATATCAAAGAGCTGGAGCTGATAAAATATATCTACCTGTTGCCGAAGTATCCTGATGTTCTGCTTCTCCCCACCCCCGAGATCTTTCAGTCACCCCTCGTGACTTCAGGATGACAATATAATCTTTGCTCCCGTAGGGACGGGCACCACCGAACGGCTCTTGGATTCTCCCAGCGAGCGGCAAAGATATTTAATTCCGCTCATAATGAGCCTGTCGAAGTATCAGAGCGGAAGAAATTTGCTGGCATTAATTATGTAAATAAAACGGTATCATTCGGTTGTGGTGTCTGAGAAATAATATTTTAAACGTAATTAGCAATTAATTAGACACTATTACCGAATAGTACTAATAAAACTCTCTTTCTTCAGATTACATCTACACCAGATGATTCACTATCAGCCCTGACGGCAGCTTGGGATAGAAATAGGTCGATTTGCGCGGCATCCGGTCTTTTACATCGGCGATATCTTTTATCGTCTGCCCCTTTACCATGTTGGTAATAATCGCCAGTTGGCACTCGCCGGCCAATACTCTTTTAACTGCCTCCGCCCGGTTATGGGTATAGGCAATGCGTTTTTCATCGTCGCTCTGCATACCCAGTATTTTTTCCAGTATGACATGGTCGACAATGCTGACATCCATCTTCTTGTAGACATCAGACCTTTCCGCCGGCATCATGGCGACAGCGGCATTTATATCCTTTAATGCAAGGATAGATACCATGCCCGTTTTTAAACCGACCACCGTCAATTTGATATTTGTACCATCCGCAGTAATACGATCGACCTGCTGCCATAAGTCAGGGCTTTCAAGGGATAGTTCTTCAATATCGAAATACTGCTTCAATCCAGCTTCAAGATTGCCGATTATCCCCGGTTCCAGCCCGGACAACAGGCGATGGGTCGGAAAAATAATCAAATTGGGGTCGTCCATATCCAAAAGCGTCATCATGACAAAGTTATAAGCGGCATCGGGATCAGCGTTATTATCACAGCTGCTGCGTTCTTTTTTATAGGTTAATGCGCTTTCATAGCGGTGGTGCCCGTCGGCAATATACAGGGGCTTATCTGTAAAATAATCGCAGAACTCTTTAACCGCCTGCGGTTCCGTAATCGTCCAGACGTTATGACGCTCGCCGTCCAATTCTTCGGTGGCTATCAGCGTTTTTCCCGTATCCATTCGTTTCAGAAAGGAGGAAATTGCAAGGTCTTTGTCCTCGTACATCGACATCACGGAACTGGTATTGGAATTCAATGCCCATAAAAGACTGATCCTGTCCTTCTTGGGACCCTTAAAGGTCTTTTCATGCGGGCGCACGATATTTTTATCCCAGTCCTCCAGCCTGACTCTGACTATCAAAGAACGCCTCTTGTATTCATCGCCGTCGAGATGAAAAAACTGATCGTGCACATAAATCGCCGGCATTTCGTCGGTAAGTAAGACTTTCTGCTCCAGCCACTGCCGAAAATTAGCTGCCGAACGGGTATACCTGTTATTAGCATCCGAATCGTCAGTTTGCAGGCGGTTATACTCGATGCGTATAAAGTTGTATGCATTGCGGTTATGCAGTTCTTCATCCATTTGGGGAGAAATAATATCGTAGGGAGGGCAAATAACCCCGGATATATCTCCGACTATTTCTTTATTGTAATACACGCCGCGGAAAGGTCTGATTTCAGCCATATAAATCGTTTTTCTCCCTATCTCTTCTTTATTTTAAAAGCTCTAGAAATTCGCTTTCATTGATTATTTTAATGCCCATTTGCCGGGCGCGCTCCAGCTTGGAACCGGCGTCTTCCCCCACCACCAGGTAATTTGTCTTTTTAGTCACATCGACTTTTGCCGCACCGCCAAGCTGCCTGATTTTTTCCTCCGCCTGCGGGCGCGGCATCGATGCCAGTTTTCCGGTAATCACAAATTCCAATCCCGCCAGCGACTGCTGCTCCGTTTCCTTTTTCTCCAGGCTCAGCGATACCCCGGCATCTTTCAATTTTTGGATTATTTCCTTATTCTTTTCATTGCCGAAATAGGCTACTATACTGTCTGAAATTTTAGCGCCGATATCCGGAATAGCGTCTATCTCTTCGTGGGAAGCCTTTGACAAAGCATCGATGCTGCCGAATTCGTTTGCCAGTACCCCCGCCGTCTCTTCGCCGACATGGCGGATTCCCAGTGCGAATATCAGATTGGCAAGCGGGCGTTTTTTACTGTTTTCAATTGCTTCCAGCATGTTATCGATGCTCTTTTCGCCCATTCTATCGATATCCAGCAGTTTTTCTTTTTTATCTTTGAGAGTATATAAATCGGCGAAATCGCCTATCATCCCTTCTTTATAGAGGATTACACTCATTTTTTCGCCGACGCCGCGGATATCCATCGCTCCGCGCGATGCGAAGTGCTCGATTTTCAATACTGCCTGCGCCGGACATGCCGCATCCGGACAGTAATACATCACTTCGCCTTCCGGTTTATATATCCTGCTACCGCATTCGGGGCAAACACCGTTTACTTTAGACTGCAAACTGAACTCTATCGACAGGGCAGGACGTTTCGAGAGCACCGACCCGACTATCTGCGGTATGACATCGCCTGCTCTCTGAATGATAACTGTATCACCTTCGCGGATATCTTTTCTGCGAACATCGTCTTCGTTATGCAATGTCGCCTGTTTGATAGTTACCCCACCCACCGATACCGGCTCCAGCACGGCATAAGGATTCAGTGTTCCCGTTCGCCCGACGCTGATGCGGATCTCCTTCAATAGAGTATTGGCCTGTATCGCCGGAAACTTATAGGCAATCGCCCAGCGCGGCTCACGCCCTACATCCCCCAACTCCTGTTGAATAGCGATGCTGTCAATCTTGGCAACTATGCCATCGGCATCGTACGGCAAGCTCTCACGCTTCTCCTTCCATTCGTTGCGGTAGGCCTCAACCTGCTCGATTGAGTTTACCAGCCGGTTGTTGGGATTGATTTTAAAACCGAACTTTCTCATATAATCAAGGGCTTCCCACTGGGTTTGGGGAAACGACGCGCCCTCCAGCCGCGCCAGCGTATAAATATAGATGTCCAGCGGACGTGCGGCGGTTATCGTAGAATCCAGTTGCCTTAATGAACCGGCAGCGGCGTTGCGCGGATTGGCAAAAAGCGGCAGCCCTTCCCTGGAGCGCTCCCTGTTCAACGCCTCAAAACCGACACGCGGTATGAATACCTCACCGCGCACTTCAATCAGGGATGGCGCACCTTTGGGTAAGGTTAAGGGAATGCTTTTTATCGTCCTCAGGTTTTGAGTGATGTTTTCACCCTTCTCCCCGTCGCCGCGCGT
>JAAYNN010000141.1 GCA_012520835.1 Dehalococcoidales bacterium | reverse complement strand
GTTTGACCCTTCGACAGGCTCTGGGCGAACGGAAGTCTTAATTCGCCCTTGCATTGTCATGCTGAGTTCGTGGTGGTCGAACGAGGCATCTGGGGTGGGGTGGTTTATAAAGGGTTCCCATGACCTTACGACAAGAGTATTAAGTTCGGTAAGATAAAAAGCGCCCCATCGATAATCGACAGGGCGACATTACTAACTGATTTGTAAGCAGATTCCTAGGCTCTTAAAGTGGCTCCCAGTGCGCCTTACAGCTTCTTGAGTATCTGTTCGAGCACTTTATCCACTTCCATATCCGTCAAAGTATGCTCGGCAGACTGGAAAATCAGCCTGTATGCTAATGACTTCTTGCCGGCTTCCACCTGTTTGCCGCTGTAAACATCGAACAGTGTCACTTCATTTACCAGCGAGAACTTGTTGATGATATCGGTAACCTGTTTATGGGTCACATTGCTATCCAGCACCAGGGCGATGTCGCGAATCACCGCCGGGAAGCGTGTAATCGCCTTATAGTTATCGCGGTGCATGGCAAACGGCAGCAGCGACGAAACGTTCAGTTCGAACATGTAAACTTTTCCGGCGATATCGAAAGCAGTCCTCACTTTGGGATGCACTTCTCCGATAATGCCGAGTTTATTGCCGTTGACGATAACTTCGGCTTCATAGCCGGGGCGCAGGCTGTCGTCATTTGCCTCTTTAAAATCCGCTTTGACATTAAGCGAAGAGAGCAGACTTTCGACAACGCCCTTAACCGTAAAGAAATCGAACGGCGGCGTATGCAGAGGCCAGACCTTCTCCTGCTCGGGATTGTACATCAAACCGCATAGTATCTCGGGTTCCTCCGGCAGGTCGTTCTCGCGCCTGATATAGATGCGGTTCAGTTCGAAGATGCGTATCGGACCCTCTTCATGCCTCAAGTTGGATTCTAAAACCGAAAGCAGCCCGCTCCTCAGATTGGTGCGCAGATACTCCTGCTCGACGCTCATGGCATTATCGAGTTTGACCGGTTCTTTATGTAATGTATTCGAAGCATAGGCTTTCGCCAGCGCTTCTTTGCTGGTTAACGAATAGGTTATGAGTTCATCGAAGCCGAAACCGACCAGCGTTTGCCTGACCTGGTTTTTCAAATCCATCAGGCGATTCGGCTCCTGGTGGACAATCGCACCGGAAAGCAGCGTGGTGGGGATATTCTCATAGCCGATGATGCGCGCCAGTTCCTCTATTAAATCCACCTCGATATTGATATCGCTGCGCCAGTATGGGGCTTCAACCATAAAACCGCCATCGCAGATTGCCACCTCGAAACCCAGTGCTGTAAGCGTACCAACTACCTGTTCGTCGCTGAATTCGACGCCCAGGATGCGCTTGATTTCGCTGCGGCGCAGTTTGAGTGACCTGCACTCCTGCTTCTGCGGATAAACATCTATGATACCTTTAGCGGCACTTCCCCCTGCCAGTTGCAAAATCAGCTGGGTGGCGCGCTTTAGAGCAGGTATGGTCAAATCGGGGCGGATACCCCTCTCAAAACGCATGCTGGCTTCGCTGGCCAGCTTCAGATTGTGGCTGGTATAGTGAATACTGGCAGCTTTGAAATTGGCGGATTCTAAAAGTATCGAAGTGGTGTTTTCGGTTATATCGCTGTTGGCACTGCCCATAACGCCGGCAATAGCTACCGATTTTTCGCCGTCGGTAATCATCAGCATGTTATTGCCAAGCTTGCGCTCGACATCGTCCAGCGTCTGCATCACCTCGCCGTTTGCAGCACGGCGCACAACGATTTTCTTCGTCTTGATTTTATCATAGTCGAAGCTATGCAGCGGCTGCCCGTATTCGAACATGACATAGTTTGTCACATCGACAATGTTGCTGATGGGACGCAGCCCGCAGGCGGCCAATCTCTTTTTCAACCATTCCGGCGACTCGCCGATTTTAACACCGGTTATCAGGCTGGCGCAGTAGCGCGGACATAAATCAGCATCCTCGATAGCGATGGAGACATGTTTTTCGATAGCCTCGCCGGCTTCTTCGTATGCCAAATCGGGTATTCTTACTTTCTTGCCGGTTATGGCAGCCACTTCGTGTGCCACGCCGATGACCGATAGCAAATCGGGGCGGTTGGGTGTAACATCGATATCCAGTACAATATCGGATAGAAATTCAGCCAGCGGCCTGCCCAGCGGAGCATCCGCAGCCAGAACGAGGATTCCCTCATGATTTTTGGATAAGCCGAGCTCCATCTCGGAGCAGACCATGCCGCATGATTCGACGCCGCGAATCTTTGCCGGTTTCAGTATGGATTTTTCACCGCTGTGCCCGTCGATAAGATTGGCTCCAACCGAGGCAAAAGCGATTTTATCGCCGATAGTCAGGTTGGGTGCGCCGCAGACCACCGTCTGCATGCCGCTGCCTGTATTTACAGTAGCCAAGCGCAATCTGTCGGCATTGGGATGCGGTTCGACTGCGGCAATCTGCCCGATAATCACGCCTTCCCAGCTCTCGCCGAGGCATCTGGCTTCGGATTCGGTGCCCGACATCGTCAGCACGTGCGCCAACTCCCTGGGAGATAAATCGATATCTACGTAGTCTTTAAGCCATTTAACAGGTACTTTCATAATTAAAACTGCCTCAAAAATCTAAGGTCGCCGCCGTAAAAGAGGCGTATATCGTCTATTCCGTAGCGCAGCATCGGTATGCGTTCGATACCCATGCCAAAAGCAAATCCAGAATAGACGGTGGAATCGATGCCGACACCCTCAAGCACGCGCGGGTGCACCATGCCGGCGCCCAGTATCTCAAGCCAGCCGCTGTTGCTGCATAAACGACAGCCGGCGCCTTTGCAAACGATACACTCGATGGACATTTCCACGCCAGGTTCCACGAAGGGGAAGAAATCGCAGCGGAAACGCGCTTTCCTGTCAGAACCGAAATAGCGGCGGACAAACTCGTAAAGCGTGCCCTTCAAATCTGCCATGGTTATATTTTTATCGACTGCCAGCCCTTCGATTTGTGTGAACATCGGTATATGCGTGGCGTCGATGGCTTCATAGCGATAAACTTTACCGGGTACCACAATGCGCAGCGGTGGTTTGATTTTTTCCATCACGCGCACCTGCATCGGCGAGGTGTGAGTGCGCAGGAGCATCGGGCGTTCGCCCTTTTCGTTCTCGTAATCCACCCAAAGCGTCTGCATGTTATCGCGCGCCGGGTGCTCTTTCGGGATATTCAGCATATCGAAGTTGTAGTAATCCCATTCCACCTCGGGCCCTTCCACCGCCTGAAATCCCATCGAAGCAAAGATCTGGCACATCTCGGCAATCACCTGTGAAATCGGGTGCAGACGGCCCACCGGAGGGATACGCCCCGGAAGCGAAATATCAATGGCTTCCTCGCCTTTGGCGGAGGTGATTTTTTCGCCCAAAGCCTGCTCTTTTTCCTTCAGGGCGGACTCGAGGTCGAGCTTGAGTTGATTGGCAGTGGCGCCGACCGTCTTTTTTTCTTCGATGGAGAGAGCAGCCAGCCCGCGCAGGACTTCGTTCAGCCGGCTCTTTTTGCCCATGTACTGCACGCGCCATAAACCGAGCTTTTTATTCTCGTCTATGGCATCCAGTTCGCAAAGAGCCTGTGTCCTTAATGATTCCAGTTGTTCTAAAATGCTCATATTTTTAATTCTTGCTTTGTTTTTATCTATGGATTATAGGCTATTGTAGCTAAAAGGGTCAAATTATGAATAAGCCGCTCGTGTCCTTCGTCATGCTCAGGATGCTCGCAGACTGTCGAGCGGCGACAATATCTTATATCAACATTAGAACATATGTGCTATTATAATGACTGACAGCTGCAAGGTGCAGGTCTTGCGCTGCCGGCATCTGCCGCAATGATTGGACTGATGCACAGGAGAATGGAAATGAATGAGAAAACAAGAAGAGGAGCACCGGAAGGCAACCAGAATGCACGCAAACACGGTTTTTATTCCCGCGTGCTGGACGATGACGAGCAACTGGATTTCGAACAGGCCATCACGGTTTACGGAATCGACGATGAAATTGCCCTGCTCAGGACTAAAATCAAATCGGTTTTAAGGCACGACCCCGAAAACATCGAGCTGATTATGAAAGCCCTGACAACCCTTGCCGGGCTGGTGAGGACCAAATACAACATCGGCAAAGAGGATAAAGCCGGCTTGAAAGAAGCCGTTTCCAACGTATTGAAGGATGTTGCCCTGCCGCTGGGCATCACACTCGGAAAACTCTTTGATAAATAGGCTGCGTCCCTACCAGAAAGAGATTGCCGTTGCCGTCCTGGACAGCATTTTCCATCATAAAGGCATTACCTTTTCGGTGGAAATCGCCCGCCAGGGCGGTAAAAACGAGCTTTCCGCCCAGCTGGAACTGCTGCTCATGACACTCTTTATGTCAAGCTCTAAAAATCTGATAAAGTGCGCCCCTACCTTCAAACCGCAGGCTTTAATTTCGATGGCGCGCCCGAAAGACAGATTAAACGATGCCGGATTTGTAAATATCTGGTCAGCTGAACAGGGACACATCATCAGGCTGGGCAACTGCCGCGCCGTCTTCCTTTCCGCCGAGTCCTCGGCTAACGTGGTCGGCAATACCGCTCACATCCTTCTGGAAATCGACGAATCGCAGGATGTATCCAAGGAGAAATATACCAAGGATTTCAAGCCGATGGGCAGCACCACCAACGTCACCACCGTGCACTACGGAACGGCCTGGGACGATTCAACCCTTTTAGAAGAGGTCAAGCAGGGCAACCTGGAACTGGAGAGGAAAGACGGCCTAAAAAGGCACTTCCGCTACGATTGGCAGGAAGTCGCAAAATACAATCCCGATTACCTCGCCTATGTCGAAGCAGAGCGCCAGAGGCTGGGCGAAAACCACCCCCTTTTCCGCACGCAGTACTGCCTGCTCCCTATTCATGACGGAGGCGGTTTCCTGGATGCGCAGCAAAGGGCGCAGCTAAAGGGAAAACACCTCAGGCTGCACCACCCGGAAAAAGGCAAAACATATATAGCGGGCATCGATATCGCCGGAGAGGCGGAAGAAGATGCCGATGCCTTATTTAATAATATCAGACCGGGGCAGGATTCGACTGTCATTACCATCGGGGAACTGGATTATTCAGGCATCGACGAGTTGCACAAGGAGCCGCAGATTAATATTGTCGAGCATTACCGCTGGACCGGTAAAAAGCACGCCGCTTTGTATCCGCAATTGGTGGATGTGCTCGGCAAGGTCTGGAACTGCCGCAGAATCGTCATCGATTCCACCGGCATCGGGCTGACGGTCAGTTCGTTTTTAAAGAAAGCACTGGGTTCAAGAGTTATCCCTTTCGTTTTTAGCGCCGGCTCGAAATCAGAACTGGGCTTCAACCTGCTGGCTGCCGTCAACTCGGGCAGATTGAAGATGTATGCCGCCGACGGTTCGCCGGAATACGCTGAGTTCTGGCAGCAGGCGGAGAAAGCCAAAAGCTGCTACCGCCCCAACCGCACTGTCAACTTCTATGTCGAGCCGTCTCAGGGACATGATGATTTTTTAATGAGCCTGGCTTTGCTGGCAGAAGCAGGCAGGGACTATGCGCCGCGCAAGGCTAAAGGGAACGGATAAAGTCCCCCGACAGGTCGGGACTGAAGGAAGCGGGAGGAGAAATAAGATTTCCGTTCGCCCTTGTATCATAAAAAATTACCCCCTCATTTTCAGAGGGGGTAATGCATATCGATTTGATTGGCTTGTTAGACGTGAACTCTAGTAAGAGCTATAAGCCATCCTTCTGCCCAGCCAGACAGCAAATATAAAGACCACCACCACGCCGATTCCGATCCAGACCCACATCAGCCAGCCGGGCAAACTGCCTCCGACTACGAAAGTGCTTACATCGCTGGTTACGGAGTTATTAGCAGCATCTTTGGCGATAACCCTCCAGTAATACAAGCCGCCGTCAGGCAGCTTATCCAATTTCTGGGCTTCGGTCAGCGTATATGTAGATGCCGTCAAACCGGTTTGAGTAAAAATAATACCGGTAAAAGCGGCATCGGTCGCAATCTGCAAAGTGTATGTTACAGGCATACTGTCATCGGTCGAATCGTCCCAGTCGAAAGTAACGATGCCCTTTTCCTTGGAGGCGCTTGAAGGCGCCGTCAGGGCAGGCTTTGAGGGAGCAGTGGTCTCCATGGTAAATGTTAATTCAACGGTATTGATACCGTCGGTAACTGCGACAGTATGTGCGCCGCCGGCGCTGGCAGGTACAGTGAAGGCGGTATTGATGAATGCGCCGGTTAGCGGAAGAATTGCGTTAGCAACAGCCACACCGTCATATTTGATTGTTAAATTAGTATTGGCAATAAAACCGTCGCCGCTGACCGTCACAGAGCTTCCCACATTCCCGCTGGTCGGTGTCATTGAAGCCTTGGCAGTAACAGTAAACTGTACTGTTTTAGTGTTGGTACCGTCAGTTACGGAAAGGGTATGCGCCCCGCCGGCAATCGTCGGGATAATTAAACTGGTAGCAAAAGCGCCGTTGGTGGTGGTAGTAATAGGTGTAGCACCGAAAACGGCATCCCCATCGATAGTTAGCGCTATATTAGCACCGGCTGCAAAGTTGGTGCCGGTAATGTTAATGATATCGCCGACTTTAACGGTGCTGGTATTCAACGCTATGGCTGCTGGATCTACGACTTCTGTTTCCAATATATTGAAATTGGCGGTTAAAACATTACCTGCCGCTATTTCAACAACATAGGTACCGGTTGCAATGGCAGGAACAGTGAAACTGGTAGTAAAGTTGCCGGCAACATCGGTAACCGTAGAAGTAAGAGCTATTGCAGCGCCATTAAATTTGGCGGTAATGGTCGTGCCTGCGGCAAAGCCGCTGCCGGTTGCGGTAACAGTTGTACCGGCAACACCCTGAGTTTTATCCAGTGTCATTTTCGATGTAACGGTATAGTTCTGTTGACTGTCCCCTACTTTAATAATATGCACGCCGCATGCAGCAGCCGGAATAGTGATTTCCTTGCTGAAATTGCCCAGCGCATCTGTTGTAACATTGCCGATAGTCCGTGTATCGAACAGAATATTGAAAGCGGTATTGGGAGCAAAATTGGTTCCGGTAACAGTTACAGCACTGCCGACATTACCGGTACTGGTACTAAGCGCAAGGATAGAATTTAAAAGAACCTGGAAGCTGGTCTCCGCTTTGATAGTGACGTTATCTTCATCCTCTGCTTTAATTACATATATACCGGGTGTCAGATTGCCGGGGACGTCCATCGTCAGCGTAAAACTGCCGAGGTTGGTAGTCCTTTTATATGTGCCGTCCATAATCCATGTTAAATCGGTCGAAGCAACCGCAATACCGTCGACAAAGAGGATTATGCCATTTCTGTAAGCAAAACCGGTGCCGTTGATTGTTACTTTCGTCCCGCCCTGTCCTGATACAGGCGTAACCGTCAGCCTAGGTTTAACCGTATAATTGAACTCGAACGAAGCGCCGGATTCTTCGCCGGTAATTTTTATCTTCTGTAACCCGTTCAGGCTTTCGGGAATATCGAATACCATTTCAAGGGTGCCGTTATTTCCAGTATAGGGATTGCCTACGATGCCGCTGATATCCCTGTTGGCAAATTCTATAATCAGGGCTTCATCGCGGGCAAAACCGGAACCGGTAATGATAACCTCATCGCCGACATATC
>JAAYNN010000140.1 GCA_012520835.1 Dehalococcoidales bacterium | reverse complement strand
TACGATCTACGCACACTAGCCAGGGATATCGGCAACGACAAAAACAACTATACCCGCTTTCTGTTCATCTCAAATAAGGAACAATATCCTGAAAAGGCGGATAAAACCAGCATTGTGATTCGTGCTAAAAATATACCCGGCAGCCTTTTCCGGTGCATGAAGGCTTTTGCCGATGAGGGCATCAACCTGTCGCGCCTGGAATCGCGCCCGGTCATCGGGCGTAACTGGGAGTACAGCTTCTATATGGATTTCGAGACAGGCCTGAATAAGCCTGAAACACAACGCGCTCTGGAGAACCTCAAGAAATCGGCTTCGATGATTAAAGTCCTCGGCAGCTACGAAAAGGGCAAGTTTATCGAAGGATAAATCTCTGATCTTTTTAAATAAAGGGCTTCGTTATCACGCGGAGCCTTTTTAATATCAGTCTGATGTAAGCCGTATCAGCCAGTTATCTGGTTGCTGCCTTCATGAACCTTGAATATATCGTCGCTGACGGTATCGAAAGTGATATTTTTGTGTTCGAAGAAATTTATTCCGCCCGATGAAGAGATTCCTTTTCTGACAGGGAATCTCCAATCCTTCCGTATGAACTTTTTAAGGTTATATCCCCGCCCGGATAGCTGACTGCCAGGCATTCCTTTTTGCCGATTTATGATGCTGTGGTCACAGTCATACTACCGTATGGCTTTTCAGTCTTGATCTGGTAGGTCTTTCCGTTGGTGGTAATCACTATCGTGCCGCATGTATCGGTTCCGTAAACCTGCGCTCCGATGGCGGCAAGGGCATCGAGCGTTTCCCTGTGAGGGTGTCCGTAGCTGTTGCCGGTTTCACACATATAGATGGCAACTTCGGGCGTTAAGACAGATAGAAACTCGGCGGAGGAAGCAGTCCTTGAAGCATGGTGCCCCACTTTTAGTATTTCGATATCCGGTACCAGAAATGAGGATAACATCGATGCTTCCGATTTTTGTTCGGCATCACCGGTAAACATGAAATCCACCGTACCGTAGCGGAAAGCGAGAACAACGCTGTTATTGTTCAAGTCACTCGAGGTGCTATCAGGATTTAAAACGAGCAGAGATAATTCTGCGATACTGATAACATCGCCGCGCCTGGCAATGTGTATTTCAGCTCCCTCCGCTTCACAGGCCGCTATGAAATCAATAAAGGTCTTCGAGTTGTGCTGATAGCCGTCATACCAGATTTGCTCCACCTGGAAGCGCTCGAGAACGGAAACCAGTCCGCCGATATGGTCGGCATGGGCATGGGTGGCGATGACGATTTCCAGGTTGCCGTCGACATAGCTGTCGAGATAATCGGCAATCCCCGAGGATTTATCACCGCCGTCGATAAGTATCTCCGTAGTTCCGGCATCGATAAGTATGGCATCCCCCTGCCCGACATCAATAAAGTGTACGCTGATTTCGCCGGCAGCGGGGGGCTCTTTTGCGTAATTTACGGCATAAAATGCGATAGCAAAAGCAACCAGCAGCAGAAATAAAGGTATAACTATTTTTTTCATGATCGTTTAAATTGCCGACTGATTCCCGATTTTCTGTCTTTTATCTCAAAGACCAATTATCAGCAGAGAACGCAAAGTTCTGCGGATTCTTATTATTTTTTATATACGCCGGTATTTTATCCGTCGATTTATCAGGAGTCAGCTTGCCCGAAGAGGAAGTGCCGTTAAGCAATATTATCACAGATTAAATACTCACTGGATTGATAGCGCTGTTAAATATAGCATACCGCAATGGATTAAAAAAGTTTGTTTTCGGGCTTCTGAAGATATTGACATAGGCTGACTGTCCTGATAACTGATAATATGTAATAATAAGCAAATGTTAAAGCCTATTATAGCTGTGCTGCTTGCCTGTGGTAGAACAGAGCATTTCAATTGTATATCCAATGCGATATATAAGGCCTTATTGCCTTTCAACGGACATCCGATTGTTTCTTACGTATCGGAAGCTCTCTGCGAATCCGCCGTCGAAAAAGTATTCGTAATTCAATGCCGCGGCGAAAACCTGCAAGAGGTCCTGCAACACAACGATAAACTGATTTTCATATCCTGTGATGAGCCAAATCCTTCGCTGGCAGGCAGCCTGCAATGTTCCGTTGGGGGGCTGCTGGACTACTACGGTGAATATGAACTGGCTAATAAATACATCGTTTTCACACCGTGCGATATACCGGCGGTAAAGCCGCAGGACTTCAACGCTTTAATCGAACAGGTTAACGATGGCGATATCGATTTTTACACTACCTTTATCGATAACCGGATTTTAAAAAGCTGCTTGCCGCATCGACGCTTCCGTTCGATTTATTTCCATGATCTGGGCGGAAATTTCAGCCAGCAGGGTATAAACATCGTTAGCGGCAGGCTTTTCGGGTATCAGAGCGATAGTAATGAAATGCGAAGCCTGGTTATGTATGACCATGATAGAAATCCGATTGAGGGATTGTCTCGGATAATCGACAGTTTTAGAAAAAGCCGCCGCAGCACCATCAGCCTGTTGTTGTTTTTAAGCGGGTTTATATTTAAAAAGCTGGTTTCCAGAGGGAGTATCGGTATAACTATGCGTCTTGCTTTTAGCTGGATGACGCGCAGGTTGACATTGTCAATCTTCAACCGGGCATTTTCCCGCTCTCTGAATATTAAAGTCGGATTGCTCAGGTCTCAATCCATAGCTTTCTCGGCGGATGTCGATAAGCCTTCCGATTTCGAGGATGTCGAAAAGCTGATACGGCAGTGTAATTAATCTGCGCTTCACAGTAGTATCAGCCAATTATACACTTCAAATATAGAAAAAGGGGCTTTGTGATATTGAAAAGGCTCTGTAATCAAGACAGAGCCCGGTGTTTTTCTGGTGGAGACGGGGGAGAATCGAACTCCCCGTCCAATAAAGGCTGCCCTGAATATACTACAGGTTTAGTCGGCAGATTAATCTCGCCAAACCGGTCTCTGCCAACCGAGTTCGGTCTGGCCAGCCGATCAATCTTTCGCTATCCGTATCGGCATTCGGATAACGGCACCCCGACATTTCGTCACCCAATCCCTACCCGCCGGGGTGGGGCAGAGTTGGATGCGCTAGCTGTTTTTAGCCAGCGAGAACCATTTCAGGTTCGCCATTTATGTTTTTGCCGTCTTTTTTATGAGGGCTGCGACAACCTCAACCTGCAATCCAGTAACTAACCTATACTGTCGAAACCTTGCGTCCCCATATTCGATTGTTAAAGATGCTATCTTTTCCGGCTCTTGATGGTCCGGTCCATTTCCCTTTCGGCATCGCGCTGTTGAATCGTTTCACGCTTGTCGTACTGCTTCTTACCCTTTGCCAGCGCAATTTCCACTTTAGCTATATGCCCCTTCAGGTAGAGGCTCAAGGGCACCAGCGTCGAACCCTTTTCGCTGGTCTTGCTGATAAGGTTCCTGATTTCCCTGCGGTTTAAAAGCAGCTTCCTGGTGCGTGTCGGTTCGTGGCTCATATAGCTGCCGGCTTCGTAGCGGGCGATGTGGGCGTTGATCAACCAGATTTCACCGCCTTCCGGTTTCACGAAAGCCTGCCCCAGGTTCACTCTGCCTGCCCGTATCGATTTTATCTCTGTTCCGGTCAACACAATGCCTGCCTCGAATTTATCGAGGATATGGTAATTGTGATAGGCTTTACGGTTGGTGGCTATTGTTTTATTGGTCACTTCTAATTATACCATGTTACAGGGGCGGCTGTGAATGCGGAAAAATGCCCGGTGTGTTTGTGTTTTATACAATGAGGAATTATAATAATCTGGAACCGCCGTGTCAGTTTTCCATATTCTGTTACCAATCATAACTGCAATTGCATAAAACGGGCGTTTTTCAAATATATAACCGGGAGGATTGAATTGTCCGAAAAAGAGAATTTGGGGAGAGTTAATCCCGTGAACGAACAGAGCGAAGAGGACCTCGATTCACTGCTACAGAATTTTAATGAAACCTGCGGGGAAGGTATGCCTTCTGCCGAAAAGATTGCCGAAATGTCCCGCAAAGCACCTGAACCTGTTGTTTCCGGCAATGAACAGGTAGAAATCCTGTCGCACAGCCTGATGCTTAAAAAGGCCAGTGTTGCCGGTATCGGCAAGGG
>JAAYNN010000139.1 GCA_012520835.1 Dehalococcoidales bacterium | reverse complement strand
TAATAAGCCGTCTGTTTTAAAGAAATTTAAGCAGCTTCAACTGGATAAAGGCAGCTATTCACAGCTTGATAAAGAGCAGCGCAAAACTAAAATCGATCAGATACTGGCGTTTGTCGATGAATACGAGGCTCTGCCTCTAAAAAAGATGACAAAGCCGCCTGAATCTGCGCCTGTGCAGGTTGTTAAATCCAAAAGGAAACCTTCTCTAAAAACAGCGCAAGGGCTGGACCTGAATGCTTCGATAACCACCATCAAAGGCGTCAGCACCGCTGTAGCTGCTAAGTTTAATAAGCTGGGGGCAGCCACCATCAGGGATTTACTGTATTACTTTCCGTACCGCCACCTCGATTACAGCCAGCGAAAAACCATTTCGGAGCTTAATACCGGAGTCGAGGAGACCATTATCGCTAATGTCTGGCAGGTACGTGAGGTCAGGCTTGGCAACCGCCGCAGTACCGAAGCCATCGTCGGTGATGAAACGGGAAATGTGCGTGTGGTCTGGTTCAATAACCCGTATATCGTAAAACAACTCTCTACCAATCAGCAGATAGTAATCAGCGGACGTATAAATATTTTCAAGGACCAGCCGGTATTCGAATCACCTGAATGGGAGGTGCTGGAAGATAAAGAACTGGTTCATACCGGAAGGTTGGTTCCGCTTTATCCGTTGACTAAAGGGCTCTATCCGCGCACCGTGAGGAAGATGATGAAGGGAGTCATCGACCGCTGGTCGCCCGAAATAGCCGAGTTCCTGCCCCAGCTATTAAGAACACGCTGTAAGCTACTGGATTTGCCTCAGGCTATCTCTCAGGCGCATTTCCCGGACAGCCTGGACCTAAAAGACCGTGCCCGAATCAGGCTGGCATTCGATGAGTTGTTTCTGCTGCAACTGGGTGCTCTGGCAAGAAAGCGCAGATGGCAGATCAGCCAGCCTGCCAATCCGTTTAAAATAAATACGGCACTGCTGGATAAATGGATGCAGACACTGCCGTTCAAATTTACCGCTGCACAGGAGAAAGTAACAACCGAGATACTGGAGGATCTGAAAAAAACCGTTCCGATGTCCAGGCTGCTACAGGGAGAAGTCGGCAGCGGCAAAACCGTTGTTGCTATGGCGTCATTGATTGCAGCAGTCGATAACGGGTTTCAGGGCGCCTTCATGGCTCCAACTGAAATCCTGGCCGGGCAGCACTTTGCCAGCATATGCAATCTGTTGGCAATGGGCGGGCAAGCGCTTTCAAAGAAAGACTATCTGCATACTTATAGCGGCGTCCTGAACAAACCACTGACAATTGCCCTCCTGATCGGCGATATCAAGGGCAAAAAGAAACAGGAACTGCAGAAAGCGATCGCCTCGGGAGAGGTGGATATTGTTATCGGAACGCATGCCCTGATTCAAAAGGATGTCGATTTTAAATCTCTGGGGCTGGTGATTGTCGATGAGCAGCACCGCTTCGGCGTTACCCAGAGGTCGGCGCTGCGCAAGAAGGGCTTCAGCCCGCACGTGCTGGTAATGACCGCCACCCCTATCCCGCGCACACTGGCGCTGACTCTCTACGGCGACCTCGACCTGTCGGTGATTGACCAGCTGCCGCCCGGCAGGCAAACCATTAAAACGAAGTGGCTGACACCGCAGGAAAGAGCAAAAGCCTATAACTTTATTCGCAAGCAGGTTGCCGAAGGCAGGCAGGCTTTCATTATATGCCCCCTTATCGAGGAATCGGAAGCGGTACAGGCACGGGCTGCTACCGGTGAATTCGAATATCTTTCGGCAGAGGTCTTTCCATCTTTGAGGCTGGGACTTTTACACGGGCGCATGTCTTCAGCCGATAAAGATGATGTTATGTCACGCTTCCGCTCAGGCGAACTGGATATTCTGGTTTCCACAGCGGTTGTCGAAGTGGGCGTCGATATCCCCAACGCTACGGTCATGATGATTGAAAGCGCCGATCGTTTCGGGCTTTCGCAGTTGCACCAGTTCCGCGGAAGAGTAGGCAGAGGTAAAGAGCAGAGCTACTGCATGCTGCTGGCTGAAAATCCATCGGAAATCGCTAAAAACCGGCTGGAAATTATCGAGAGTGTACAGGACGGTTTTCTGCTGGCTGAGGAAGACCTCAAACTGAGAGGCCCCGGTGAATTTTTTGGCACGCGCCAGAGCGGCATCCCCGACCTCCGGATGGCCAGGATTTCCGACACCGCCCTGCTCGAAATGGCACGCCGCGAGGCTAACCTGTTATTTGAAAAAGACCCGGGTCTTAAGGAAGAAGAGCATAAATTGCTATCCGATGAGATTTCACGCTTCTGGGCAAAGAAGGATATCGCGGAACAAAGCTGATATGTCATCATGAAGTCCCGATAAATCGGGACTACGGCATCAGGTGAAATAAGATTTCCGTTCGCCCTGAGCGTGTCGAAGGGTCACGAACGGAAGAAAACATACTTGCTAATCAACGCCGTCATGGTTCGATCCCGACCTGTCGGGATTTCGTTCCGAACTATGGAACTCAACATCCTTCGATAATGCTCTGATAGTATCCGCGCATCCTGAGCCTGGCGAAGGACACGAACTCAGCATGACAATCAGGAACCGTTGTGCGGAGTACCCACACAATTGTCATTCTGAGGCGAAGCCGAAGAATCTAAGACTTATCGAATGGCATTTAGATGCTTCGTTGCGCTCGGCATGACAAATACAATCAACCGTCATCCTTCAGCCCCGACAAGTCGGGGCTGAAGGATCTGGGGCGGCGGGGAAGGCAAAAAATCCGGAACTTCAGCAAGGCCGTTTTATCGTCAACCTCGCAGTGACGTGCATTGCCTTTCCGCCAAATACAAAATATGTCGTCTTTCCCACGGAGGACGTCAAAAGTTTAAATAAGTTGTTTTTAATTCTAAAAGCATTTAAGATATTGATATAATACTGATAAAGAAATAGAGGAATTATTGGGAAAATAGACCAAACATATCTGCGTTAGACTGGTTTCAGTTTATTTATTAAAATGGTATTATTCGGTTGTGGTGTCTGAGGAATAGTATTTTAAATGTAATTAACAATTGATTGGACACTATTACCGAATAGTACTATTAAAATTATTTATGTAATGGGGCACTGTGTTATAATGCGCCATTATATAGCTTTAAACGGGGGATATCTTGAGCGAGATTTTAGCTGTTAAACAGGGAATTATCGAATCGATTAAAAAAGCGGCAACCGAAGCGCAGCAAGCCGGCAAACTACCGTCTGTTCCGCTGCCCGATATATCAATCGAACGCCCGCAAAAAGCCGAGCACGGCGATTACGCCAGCAGCCTGCCCTTAAAACTGGCTCGCGCCACCAGCTTGAATCCTCTGAATATAGCTAAAAGCATCGTTTCTTTCATGCCGAAAAGCGAAGAGATTGCCGAGGTCAGTGTTGCACCGCCCGGTTTTATAAATTTCAGGCTCTCGACCGGCTGGTTGACAAAGCAGGTGGACAACATTCTCGAACAACAAAAATCCTACGGCAACATAACAAAGGGAAACGGCAAACAGATACAAATAGAATTCGTCAGCGCCAATCCTACCGGGCCGCTGCATATCGGCCATGGACGGGGCGCCGTTCTGGGCAGTACGCTAGCAAACGTACTGGATGCCGCAGGGTTTAAAGTACAAAAAGAATACTATATCAATGACAGCGGCAACCAGATTGTCTCTTTTTACCGCTCGCTCTATTCCCGTTACCAGCAGTGCCTTGGTATCGATACGGAAATGCCTGCCGAGGGTTATTTCGGCTCTTATGTAACCGACCTTGCCAGGGAATTAATCGATGAACACGGCGACCAATTCCTGAAAATGCCCCGCGAAGAAGCTGAAAGCAAACTCGGCAAACTCGGCCTGGAAAAAATGCTCTTAAAAATAAAGGAGTCACTCGAGGCGTTGCGGGTAAACTACGATTGCTGGTTCAGTGAAAGCAGCCTTTACGAAAACGGACAGTATGACAAGGTAATGGCCATGTTGAAACAGAGCGGATATATCGCCGAGAAGGAATCCGCCACATGGTTTGTTTCTACCGCTCTGGGAGAGCACAAGGATAACGTGGTTGTCCGCAGTGACGGCACCCCCACCTATTTCGCAACAGATATCGCCTACCATTACAACAAGTTCATCACGCGCGGTTTCGATACGGTAATCGATATCTGGGGCGCCGACCACCAGGGGCATGTTTCCAGGATGGAAGCAGTCGTCGGTGCGCTGGGCATCGACCCGAAACGCCTGAAGGTTATTATTTCACAGATGATTACTCTAAAACGCGGCGGAGAACTGGTTAAATTATCCAAGCGCAGCGGAGACATGATATCGCTCGCCGAAGTAATTGAGGAAGTCGGTGTAGATGCCTGCCGCTTCTTCTTTCTGTGCCGATCAGCCGACAGCCAGATGGATTTCGACATGGAATTGGCTAAAAAAGAGTCACAGGATAACCCGGTTTATTACATCCAGTATGCCTATGCCAGAATAGCCAGCATCTTCCGCCTGGCGGAAGAAAAAGGCATTAAATATGATGACGGGGATGTTTCGCTGCTTAAGGAAGAGTCCGAGTTGACGCTTATACGCAGCATGCTGCAATTACCGGAGATAATAGAGATGATCGCCAATACGCTGGAGCCGCATCACCTTACCTATTACGCGCAGGAACTGGCTACCATCTTCCACAGTTTTTACAAGCAATGCCGCGTTGTAACAGATGATGTCGATATGACAAAAGCCAGGCTGAAACTGGTTGCTTCAGCCGGAATTGTGCTCGATAAAACACTCGGCCTGATGGGAATGTCGGCGCCGGAAAAAATGTAGTTTCCGCTTAAACAACCAGGCAGGTTACCGTGCGAGCAATGCCGTCGATAGTATGAATTCTGCTGGTGATAATATCCCCCACGTCGTTTAAAGTACCTGCTTCAACGATGGCGATGACATCATACGGGCCGGTAACCGTATCGACCGACGTTACGCCTTCCATTTTTTTGAGAGAGGTCACAACAGCCTTGGTTTTGCCAACAGCAGTCTCTACCAGTACAAAAGCTCTTGCGTTCATAGCAATCCTCCCCTTGATCAATATAACTGGATTATAGATTGAACGGATATACCTGTCAATTGGATTAAATGCAGGTGATTAGCTGATCGATTCTGTGGACAAACATAAAAAACTCAGAATGATTTTTTTATTGGTATTATTCGGTTGTGGTGTCTGAGGAATAGTATTTTAAACGTAATTAACAATTGATTGGACACTATTATCGAATAGTACTATTGGAATTTGTTACTCTAATATTTAAACAAATAGAATCCCCATATGCAGTTACTAAATTCACCCGCAACAAAACTATGAGATTCTCCATCAATATTCACAGTATACACTGGGAAATTGAACTTCTGATGATATATGGGGTCTTCTACCAAAACACTTTCACCGGTATTGTTCCATTCATATTCAAATATATTTATCCCAAATAGAATTACATTACCATCGATTCCAGAAACCTCAAACTGCCAAGTTTTTGATTTATATATTTTCATCTCCCTACCTTTTCTATCAAATTCTTATTTACCACCTCAATATACGACGTATACAATGTGCGCAAAACTTTTTAGTACTGTCAACTAAATAGCGGTAAAACAGTTCGTTTAATAAGATTGATTTACCACAGCGTCTGACACCGGTTATGATTTTGACTAAATCCTTGTGTCTATAACGGATAAGTTTATTAAGTTAGATTTTTATATTTAACCTTATTTTAACCTTATTTCAACACTTCCTATACCGGATTCTGTTTAGAACCGACTTGCCTAATAGGGATTGCTATCTGCAATAGCACCTTAATCGGTGTCACTTTATGGCATCGATTACAAAACATCACGATTGAACAGTACCCGGTAAAGAAGTCAATGACAAATACTGTCCCTTTAGGCAGCGCATTAATAATTGATAAGCCTCAACGGAGACACAAGAATCCTGTGCTCGAGCAACTCATGGTCTCAGCGCGGTAATTGGTACAACATAAACACCGTCTTCCCGTTGATAAGCAAATCTGCTTAGACCGCAAATAACCGCTAAAGCGTCCGGGGTTTTTGCTCCTTCAGCTCCTAATGCATCTCTTATCTCTATTAATGCCCTTGCGGCATCATCGACGGCATCTGCTCCTAATTTTATTTCAAAAATTCCCCCCCTACCGTCCTCCAATTGAACAATGGCATCGATTTCTCTGTTTTTATAATCT
>JAAYNN010000138.1 GCA_012520835.1 Dehalococcoidales bacterium | reverse complement strand
GCACAAAGGTTTCTACGGCAACAGGCGGTAACACGTTATTAGCCCCGCACCAGATACTTCGTTCGTCCCTCACGAACTCAGCATGACAATTCAGTTTTCGTGTCGCCGCTTTTACAACGTGCCACCATCAGTTTAATCCCTGTATATCCGGTAACGATTATCTCTTCGCCGGTATCGATGTTTTCTGACGACTCCGCCCCCCACAACTCCCCGCCTATTTTAACCATGCCTTTGGGATGCAATTCCTCCACCACAACCCCCTTCTGCCCGATAATGCAACGCATGTCATATACCGGCTTTTTTAAAAGCGCCTTGTTGCCGGGGATAAATAAAAGCGCCGAAAACAACAGCCAGCCGACCATTATCAGCACAAGAGCGGTAACCGGAACGTGAATATCGAATGAAGGTAAAATCAGCAGGGCAACTACCAGTATGGCTATCTCCTCGAGGATAACACTTACTATTGCCCAGATAACCCGAAATCTCATAACAAGTAATTATAACATGCGGGATTTAGTTTAACTGTAAATATTTTTGCACCCTTTTCTGTTTTTAACTCAGGGAAAACAGGACGTCCTTGCCGGTCCCGACCTGCCGGGACAAAGCAATCCCTGCCGTCCAAATCAAGATACTCCTTATATCAATTACTATCTGAGATGAAGACTGCCTCAGGGTTGGACATTTTACTGTTCTTTAGCTAATATAGATATGGTAAAGTATATATTTGAAAGAGGGACTAAATGAAGGTATCGGAATATCTTTTTAACGAATACAAGGATTTAACCACAAAATACGTCTCCGCCAGCCAGAGACTGCGCGAACTCTTACCCAGATTCACCGCCTTGAACCAGAGCGGAGATGTGCCCAATGCCACTTCCAGCAAAAATCTGATACAGGAACTGGAAAAAATCGAGGAAGACCTCGAAGATGCAGCCTATAAGGTACGCTGTATCAAGCGTACACTGGTCAGCCTGCTCTAAATCACCTTTTCCGCAACCCGGACTTCGATATCCCCTCGATATGAGGGGATATTTGTTTATAGATTAAAGACCGCTTTCACGAATCGACCCCTTCCCGATGCATCGGGTCTCAGGGCGAGCGAATAATATTGTATTGTCGGGATTTCGTTTGGAGTTGACGGAACTCGACATCTAGAGGAAGCCGTTTTTTGTCCCGACGTGACGTAAAACCATAGCGACAAATACTCTTTTAGAGAATTTGCTTACTTATATTGAGAGATTAGCCCATCCACCTCATCCTGCCTGAGCTCCCTGACCCTGCCGGCTGCCAGCGAACCAAGCTGCAGATTGCCCATCCTGATGCGTTTTAATGATTTGACGGTATATCCCATCGCCTCGAACATGCGCCGCACCTGGTGTTTTCTGCCCTCGTGAATGGTGATGCTGTAATCCCCGCCCTTGAGACGTTTCACAATAGCCGGATAGGTCATGCCGTCTTCCAGCATTATCCCCTTTTCCATCCGGCGCATCTCCGCCGCTTTCATCGGAACATTGGTGCTGACAGAGTACTCCTTTTCATTCTCGAAGCGCGGATGTGTCAGGCGGTTGGCCAGTTCACCGTCATTGGTTAAAAGTATAAGTCCTGTGCTGTCTTTATCGAGGCGCCCGACCGGATATAAACGATATTGCCTGTATTTCTGCGGCAACAGGTCTAAAACTGTACGCCTCCCCAGTTCATCGCTGACCGTACTGACCGTGTTAACCGGCTTGTTCATCATTATGTAAATTAACTTCTGTGATTGCGTGCTTACTTCCCTGCCGTCGATGCTGATTTTATCCTTTGCCATATCGACCGGGTGATTGAAGTCGGTGACCGCCTCTCCGTTAACCATTACCCTGCCCAACTTGATGGCTTCCGACATCTTGCGGCGCGAGCCGACACCCGCCGCGGTGAGTACTTTTATTAAAGATTGTTTTTCCATATGCTTATTATAACCTGTATCCACAGCAAGCAGTTAATGATCACCAGATTAATATCGTCGCAAATCCCGGCAAGTCGGGACCTCCGGAATGACATGTAAACTTATATCGGCAAAGATAAGCCCACCCGTCACCTGCCACAAAAATGTGACAAAAGTTGTTGACTGCCCACTTGGAAAGGGTTACAGTTAGAAATGTAATTCAATACTTTTAAAGGAGGAAAAAATGGAAGAATATCAGACCAAACCTGTCAGTTTACCGAGATTGGGAGAAAAAGCACCGGATTTCGATGCCGTTACCACCCATGGGAATCTCAAACTGGATGATTTTAAAGGCAACTGGTTGATTCTTTTCTCGCATCCGGCTGACTTTACACCGGTTTGCACTACGGAATTTATCGCTTTTGCCGAAATTTTCCCCGATTTACAGAAACGAGGCGTTGAACTTTTAGGCCTCAGTGTCGACAGTGTATCATCGCATATCGCCTGGGTTAGAAATGTCGAGGAGAAAACGGGCGTCAAGATTCCTTTCCCGATTATCGCCGACCTCAACAAGGAAGTATCGCTGGCTTACGGCATGGTACATCCCGGACAGAGCAAGACTGAAACCGTCAGGTGCGTATTTATCATTGATGACAAACAGATAATCAGGACTATTCTCTATTACCCGTTAAGCACCGGCAGGAATATGCAGGAAATCATCAGAATAATAGATGCCCTGCAGACTACCGATGCCAACGGCGTCGCCACACCTGCCAACTGGAAACCGGGGGACAAGGTAGTCGTTCCGCCACCCAATACCCAGGAAGGAGCCGAAGAGAGAGTAAAACATCCCGGCTATGAGTGCGTCGACTGGTACCTTTGCAAGAAGCAATTATAGAGAATAATTAAAGGGGTGAGACCATGGCTTGCATCAATCCGGAAGGAAAACCGACCGAAACCGGTAAAAAGGTCTTAAAAGCTTTAAGAGACAACAGATTAAGTACCGTTGAAAAAATAGCCGAAACAGCGGGTGTCGCCCTGTTCCGCGTCAGGAGCGGCCTGCGCGACATGACAGAAGCCGAACTGGTTGTAATGGTCGGAGATAAATACGATATTACCGAAAAAGGGATCAAGCTAATCGAATAGCTTCAAACATCAATCAACAGGGGTTCCGGGGACACTGCTTTTTTATTGTCTTATGGCACCAGCAGTACCCCGGAGCCTCCGCAAATCCCCAAACCTGCCCCTGGAAGATGACTTCTTATCTTGCCCGTCGGCATTCATAATCCCGCTTTCTTTCTGCTTTTAACGCTAAACAATCCCAGAAAACCAGATGTTCGACAACCTGCAGATGGTCATCCGGATACTATGAGTGGTTGTATTTTATTTTAGCAAACAGCATGCTGCCGACCAGCACGATTGTTATGGAATTCCAGATAATAACCGCCGGCAAGCTCAGGAGGATGCCGTATGCCAGCCAGAAGCCGACACCCAGTGCGAAAAATATATTAAAGGTCAGGCTGATTTCCCGCGCGCTTTTCAGCCGGTACAGCCTCCACACCTGGGGAATCAACGACGTAGTTGTAAAAAAACCGCCTACCAATCCAAGTATTTCCTGCCACTCCAATTTAATTGTCCTCCTGAGATGACTGCATTACTCCGATAATTATATCACTTGCTGCGCAAAATGTTGTTTAAGAACGGGAAACAGATTCTCTTTTTGGGCATCATTGTTCCCCGATGCAAATAATGGTATGATTCTATAAATTAAAATTGATTATCGGGATATTGATATGCTTGATAAGTATATGGGAAGTATTCCTTGACTGCAACACTGGTAATTGTATTAATCCTGGTTCTGATGGCTGAGTTTGTTAACGGCTGGAATGATGCCCCCAATGCCATCGCCACTGTTGTTTCCACACGCGTGCTGCGACCGGTGTATGCCCTGATTATGGCTGCTGTATTAAACATTGTGGGCGCAATGGTTACCGGTACCGCCGTTGCCGCCACCATTGGTGCGGGTATTATCCGCCCGGATTCTATCGGATTATCTGTCATCGCTGCCGCAGTACTGTCTGTCGCAACATGGGGAGCAGCCGCTACCATGCTGGGAATCCCCATCAGTATTTCCCATGGACTTGTTTCGGGAATGGCAGGTGCCACCCTGGTCGTAGCCGGGTCAGGTGCACTGTTATGGTCGGGCTGGCAGAAGATAATTATCGGTCTGGGGTTCTCCACCCTGCTCGGTTTTTCCATGGCTTTTATTCTAATGACTTCCATTTACTGGATACTGCGCCGGGTTAATCCCAGCACAATTCACAGTATCTTCGGGAAATTACAGATCATTTCGGCCGCCTTTATGGCTTTCAGCCACGGCAGCAACGACGGGCAAAAATTCATGGGGGTTTTCGCACTTGCCCTGGTACTGGGAGGAGTACTGCCTGAGTTTTACGTTCCGATCTGGGTAATAATACTCTGCGGCGCGGTTATCGGCCTGGGAACGGCCGCAGGCGGATGGCGTATCATCAAAACCATGGGATTCCGCTTAACCAAGCTCGAACCGGTGCACGGTTTTGCCGCCGAAACGGCAGCGGCAACGGCAATACAACTGGCATCTTTTATGGGTGTTCCCTTAAGTACCACGCATACCATCAGTACCGCCATCATGGGCGTAGGCGCCACCAGGCGTTTTTCGGCAGTCAAGTGGGGCGTTGCCGGCGGCATTGTCAGCGCCTGGGTATTCACCTTCCCTATCTGCGGCGCTCTGGGAGCCCTGTTTGCTCTTTTCTTCAACTGGATTTTTTAGTCTGATATTATTCATGCATGGTTAGAACAGGCATTATAAAGACAGCAGTCCGCTTGGCCGCCAAGACTCCCGGCTTTCCCTCTATTTGATATTTTTACACTATTTTCGAAATGTCCCATAAAACAGATTATGGGTTTTCAGGTTATCTCATCTTTAGCGCTTACAGCAGCAAATATTCAATTAACGCTTTTGAAACAAATCAATATTTTTAGTGCTATTCGATTGTAGTGTCTGAAGAATAGTATTTTAAACGTAATTAACAATTGATTGGACACTATTACCGAATAGTACTATATTTTTTAACGCTTTCGACCTATCCTCGCCGCCGGAGCAGCGTTATATATATTGGAAAACGGAATCAATGAACAATTTAAAAACTCAAGGAGGAATAAAAATGAACAACAAGTTGATATCTGTGGTAGGAATTTCACTGGCAGCACTGGTACTGCTGGCTGTAGGAGCTTTCGGTTTCAGCCTCTCCGATAAATCGAGTGCAGGCAGCGAAATCGTCAGCCAGCAAAATGTCGGTATATGGGTTACCGGCACCGGCAAGGTTACCGTAGTTCCCGATATTGCCGTCATCAATCTCGGGGTTCAAGTCCAGATGGATAAGCTGGAAGCAGCCCAGGCTCAGGCTGCGCAATCGATGGAAGCCATTATGGCTGTACTTGCCGGTTATAATATAGATGAGAAAGATATCCAGACCAGCAATTACAGGGTTTACCCTGTCTGGTCGTGGACTGTGAATGGAGAAAGAAAACTTGATGGTTATTCCGTATCCAATACGGTCACCGTTAAGGTCAGGAACACCGATGATGCCGGCAGCCTTATAGATGACGTGGTAGCCGCCGGCGGCGAGTATACCGTTATCAACGGCATCAGCTTCACGGTAGATGACACCGAAGAATACTACACTCAGGCACGTGCCAATGCGATTGCCAATGCCATAGCCAAAGCCACCCAGATTGCCAAGTTAACTGGCGTTACCCTGGGCGAACCGAACTATATCGTCGATAACAGCGGCAGTTACGGATCTATCTACTACTATCCCGACTATGATTCTGTTAAGGCTGGGGGTAATTCAGTAACTCCCATCAGCACCGGCGAAGTTGAAATTTCAGTCAGCATTCAGATAGTTTACGACATCAAATAAAACATGAAACAGAAATGGAAATAACTATCAGCGGAGCGGAAGAGGCGGATTGCATAATCCGCCTCTTTTTTTAAAGCCATCGGCTGGATTTTCTATAATCCGGCTTTTTCAAAGAGCTGATTCAGTACCGCTTCGGCTGTCGCCAGATTGGTTGCCAGAGCGGTATTGTGGACATCGCAAACACGCATCAATGCCGAAATATCCGGTTCGTGCGGTTGCGCAAACAACGGGTCGCGCAGGAATATTACCGCCTCCAGTTTCCCCTCCGCCACCAGCGCCCCTACCTGCTGGTCGCCCCCCATCGGACCGCTCTGTAAGAGAGTTACCGGCATTCCGCTCTTTTCCATGATATTTTGCCCCGTGGTCCTGGTGGCTACCAGGTTGAGTTGCGATAACTTTTCGCTATATCTTTTCACCAGTTCCGCCATGACCTCTTTTTTAGCATCGTGGGCAACCATCGCAATCGTGTATTTTTTCATTTCTCACCTTTAATCATTATTCGCTGACTCTCCAATTTACTATATAACATGAAAGCGGACAAGAAAAGTACCGTATAATTATTACCAACCATTACCGATAATCAGCTTCAGAGCAATGGCAATACTTCCAGGCTTTCTCTTCAAAATTACGTTAACAAGTATTATTTAAACATTTACGAAATATTGACATTGATATATAGCATGTGTTATAAGTTAGTCATTAATACAAAAACAGAATTAGTGAAAGCGAGTACAAGTTGTCCTTGAAATTTGTAATAGTTGCCGGAACCCCATCCTCGGGAAAAACATCGGTTATGCTGCATGTAATCCGCCATATTCTTACTGATAAAATCAAGGTGGCCGCTTGCAAAATAGACTGTTTGGAGACAACAGATAACATACGCTATGGCCGCCTCGGCATACCTATTGCAGTTGGACTAAGTGATTATTTATGTCCCGACCATTTTTACGTGGCAAATCTCGAGGAGATATGGCGCTGGGCGGAAAAACAAAACGCAGAACTGGTTATTCTAGAAACGGCAGGTTTGTGCCATCGTTGTGCACCGGCTCTTAAGGATTGCCTTTCTATTTGCATCATAGATAACCTGAGCGGACTTGATACACCTAAAAAAGTGGGGCCGATGTTGAGTACGGCAGATATAATAGCAATAACCAAAGGCGATATGGTTTCACAGGCGGAAAGGGAAGTTTTTCATCAACAGGTGCAGAACATCAATCCCGACGCCAGAGTTATAGCAATCAACGGCTTAACCGGCAGAGGGTCTTTAAGGTTAAAAAATGAAATCATGAAAAGCCAACCGCTGGAAACAATTACAGGCCAAACACTAAGGTGCTCAATGCCTGCCGCAGTTTGTTCCTATTGCGCCGGGGAAATGATCGTCGGCAGTACATACCAGATGGGCAATATAAAAAAGGTCGATTTCGGGAGGGCTGAATAGTGCTTAAAAAAATAAGCGTACTCGGCGGAAACGACAAGAATGGAATACCTGAAACTATCAGGCGACTGGACATACAAAAGGAGGAAGTGCTGGCTGTCGTCGGACCTACAGGTTCAGGTAAAACCCAGCTGATATCCGACATCGAGCAGTATGCCAATGCGGATACCCCTACCTGCCGTTCGATATTGATCAACGACCTGCCGGTAAATGCGGAAGACGAAGAACTGATATCCCAGCACCTTGTTGCGGAAGTTTCGCAGAAGATGAACTTTATAATCGATTCATCCGTCGAAGAATTTATTTCGCGGCATGCTAAAATCCGTGCTATCGAAAATATCGAAAAAGTAAAAACGGACATCCTGGCGGTTGCCAATGAACTGACAGGAGAGCCCATATATTCGACTGACAACCTAACGCAGCTTAGCGGTGGGCAGGCGCGCGCCCTGATGGTAGCCGATGTTGCCTTGATCAGCAATGCTCCGGTAGTCGTAATAGATGAAATCGAGAACGCAGGTATCGACCGCCTCAAAGCCCTTGAGATATTGACGGGACACGGGAAAGCGGTACTTATCGTAACCCACGACCCTGCCCTAGCGCTTTTGGCAGAGCGCAGGCTGGTGATGAAAAACGGAGGCATGTATAAGCTCCACCGTACCAATACCGAAGAAAAAACATTAATGGAAAAATTGTTAACCATTGAAAAGAAAACTGCCCGGCTGCGCGATTATATCAGGAGCGGCGGCAGCATCGATAAAAACAACAATAATGAGGAAGGAGAAACACTATGGCAAGAATATATGTACATACCCCGCTGAATATAAGCAGGACACTCGTAAAAATGCTGGAGGAATTCTGCAAAGAATTAAAGGGCAGGCACGGGCTGGAGATAAATATCGAAACACAGCCGCATAATCCCTCAGAAGAGAGTAAATTTTCGTCGTATATTAAAAAAGGCGAACTGCCCGACCTTAGCATAGGACATGTCAACGACTTTGCCGATTTGCCGAAACAATACCTCGCAGAGCACCTGCTTGCTTTGCCTGACAGGTTCCCTGTCAGAAACGAGCTTGCCGAACTGGGTTTCAGGGATAGCAATGCCTTCTTCCACCCGTTTGTCGTTATTCCATTCGCCATGTTCTATAATCCGCAGCTGTTAGATGAAAAAGATGTTCCCTTAAAATGGAGCGACCTGCTCGACCCGCGCTGGCAGGGAAAAATCATCATGCCGGATGCCAACCGCATGGCCTCCGTTATCGTCAGGACATTTATGGCAGCTGATTTCCCGGACAAATTCGACAGTTTTAAAAATAACGTAACCTATGCCGGCAGCCCGCTGGAAGTAGTTAACGGGGTACACGAAGGGAAATATACCATAGGTATTACCAATATCGCTTTCGCCCATATTTCCAGCCAGAAAAATACGCGTATAATATGGCCGCAGGACGGGCTTTTCTGCATGCCGCAGGTTATGGTCTGGAGCAACAAGGCGCCGGAAGCCATACTGGAGGTAGGTGATTTCCTCCTTTCCAAACCCGTACAGGAATACCTGGTGATGCAAAGCTTCGTACCGGTATCGCCGGAAGTACCGCTTCCCCAGCTGGTAGTAGACCATCAGTGCAGTTTAAGGTGGAAGGGATGGGAATACTTCCTCGAAGTCATCAAGGGAAGGAAAGCCCAGTAAACTCATAGATAAAGGCATTATCGCCATCATAACAATAAAAAGGGGAATATAATATGTTATCCGAAGGATTTCTCAAGTTATTGCCGGTATATCCGTTGATCGCGCAGCAGATAATCGACGATTATCATCTGGATAGCGGGATTTGCATAGATATAGGCACCGGCCCGGGTTACATGGGGCTGGAATTGGCCAAGATTACCAATCTGGAAATGTACTTCCTGGATCTGGATAAGAAATCGCTCCAAAAAGCAAAAGAAAACGTTGCCGCATGCGAACTGGATAACACCGTCCACTTTATAGAAGCGGACGTTAGTGCCCTCCCCTTTGAGGATAATTTCGCCGATTTCGTTGTCAGCCGCGGTTCCCTGTGGTTCTGGAAAGACCAGGTAAAAGGGGTGCAGGAAATTTACCGCGTCCTGAAGAAAGGCGGCATTGCCTTCATCGGCGGCGGCCTCGGGCGCTATACCCCGGCTACCATGCGCGAGAGGCTTAAGGGCAGAAGGCGTTTAGTCCAGGAAAAACATAAAGACGTTAAATTCCTCGACGAAAGCGGACTCAGGGAATTGATAAAAGAATCCGGTCTTCCCGGCTGCAGGATTGTTTCCGACGAAGGGGAAGGCGCCGGTACCTGGATAGAAATACGCAAATAAACGCGGCCTGATAACTTCAGTATAATTAAATTATGAGCGGTTGCCTGTAGAACGATATGTTAGAATTGATACTACTGACGGGCGTATTTATATATTTGCTATTTTCCCAACCCCTTATCAATCCCGTTTATTTCAATTTACAGTAATATTGACACCGATATAACGTTAGTGTTATTATAGCCGATATATTCGATATAATATCCAGGGTGGGTTATGAACTTACTGGAAACAAAAAGCATGACTTTCTCATACGGGCAAACCAGAATCCTGAACGATATAAACTTCGAACTGAAACAGGGGCAGATCTGGGCTTTTGTGGGACCGAACGGTTCAGGCAAATCAACTCTATTGCGCTGCTTATGCGGATTATTAAGGCCCTGTAATGGAGAAGTTTATCTACAGGGAAAGAGCCTGAAAGGAATCAGCAGAAAGAAAATTGCCAGAAAAATATGCATGCTCCCCCAGAATCACGTGTCCCTGCACTATATGAGCGTCTATGAACTTGTAGCCATGGGAAGAAGCCCCCATCAAAATATGGGGTGGTGCATATGCAATATAGACAGGGAAAAAATTAACTGGGCTATAGATTACATGAACCTGAAGCACCTCCAGCATCGCTCCATGGATACCCTCTCCGGTGGTGAAAGACAACGAGTCTGGATTGCCATGATTCTTGCCCAAGATACACCTATCGTGCTTTTGGACGAACCAGTTACTTTTCTTGACATGAAATACCAGTGGTATCTGATCGATAAAATTCTGGACATACGCAATACTCTGCAAAAAAGTTTTATTGTCGTTCTCCACGATATCAATCATGCCATGGCTTTAGCTGACCGGGTTCTGGTACTTAAAGACGGCAGCGCATACTGTTCTGGCAAGCCATCCGATATTATTACTTCCCGATTGTTGCAGGAAGTATACGATATTGAAGCTAATATAATAAATGACGAGCAATATACTCGCCCGGTAATTGTTCCCCGTTCCATATGCCGCTGTCAGCGAGAAAAAGGAGGTGAAAACAGGAGAGAGCGCATAAAAATATAACAATATATACAACCCCCCGGGGTTTTCACTGCTACACAGAGAGAAACCCTTTATTATTGATAATAGCTACAGGATAAAATACCAACTGTCGTACAATCGAAAATAAGGAGAAAAAATGCAGAATAAAAATAAGCTTACAAGAAGGGCCTTCCTGGCAGGTTCCGGTGCCCTGGTTCTTACAGGATTGCTGACCGGATGCAAGACTGAGACAGTTACTTCTACGGTTAACTCTACAAAAACAAGCACCCTGATAAGTACCATAACGCAAGGTTTAACCACTACCGAAACCAGGACAGAAACAAGTACGATTACAAATACCGCCACACAAACCTCGACGGTTACCGAAACCAAGACAATTACCCCGGAAACTCCAGCCCGCACTATAGTAGATGACCTCGGCAGGGAAGTCACTCTGCCGGAAACGATGGATAAAGTACTGGTACTGACCAGGGGCATGATGGACGAGGTCTATGAAATAGGAGTGGTGGTTGTCGGAAAACTCGAAGAATATAACAATAGACCGGAATTGATCGCCCTGCCCAGTGTGGGAGCACAGGCTTCTCCCAATATCGAAGCGATTTATGCATTACAACCGGATATCATTATCGGCAACAGCCGGCAGCATACAGCAATGGAAGAAAACCTGGAATCTACCGGAGCAGCGGTAATATTCCTTAATCCCAACCTTTACGACAGCAACCCGTTGCTTGGCAGAACCGAATTTATAGCCGGGATACTAAACCGTCAGGCGGAATTTATAGCATATAAAAACCGTATTGAGACATTATGCGCCGAGTTGACAGCTAAGGTAGCCCCCTCAGGATATAAAACCAGTCTTGTAATGATGGGAGGTTCGGAAAGTATTCAGGTTGCCAATCCGGGAGGACCATTCGGCGCGCTCCTGCCTTCACTGGGAATAGCAAATATTATTGGCTGGGACCTGCCTGGTTCCAGTGAGTCTACATGGATTCCTTACAATGCAGAAACAATAATTCAGCAGGACCCCGATGTGATAGTATTAAAAACTTCATCTAATAAAGCCGATGCCAATCAGACGATTCTCGATGGATTCCTGGCAAATCCCATATGGCAACCGCTATCGGCAGTTGCCAACGGCAAGGTATTTATACTACCCGGGAAAGCAGCACCGGGGAATATGAATATTTCAGACATACTGCAAAACATCGCAAAAATCATCTATGCGGAAGGTTTTTAATCCGGGATAGCTGACCGATGGCAGAGAAATTAGTCGGGACACCATTACATAGTAATCGAAAACGTATAGGCATTATCCTGTTATTCGTATTATTACTGGGAATCTCCGTTATATTAAGTATTATCACAGGCACAATAGAACTGGAATTCAGCGATATTGTCGATATTTTTCGAGGTAATGGGAGTGAACTGACAATATATAAGGTCATTCAAAATATCCGTATCCCCCGGATTCTTACCGGCATGCTTGTGGGTATGAACCTGGCAATAGCAGGCGCACTGCTGCAGGGCATTCTGCGCAACCCGCTGGCAGCACCGCATATCATAGGGGTCAATTCCGGTGCCGCTTTTATGGCGGTAGTGGTGATGGTTTTATTCCCTAAAATGATCAATATACTACCATTGGCTGCTTTTGTCGGAGCGCTGGGAGCAACCATGCTGGTTTATTCGCTTACATATTTTAGCAAGGGGAACGTCACTACCAATATAATACTCGGCGGCGTGGCAATATCTGCGCTGTTGGGGGCGCTTACTTCGTCCATAATGCTCATTTTCAGCGATGAACTGGAAGTCACTTATACGTGGCTTTTAGGCAGCCTTTCCGGAAGAAGCTGGAGTTACTTTTTTACTATATTACCTTATAGCCTGATCGGCATAACACTGGCTGTATTACTTAGTCCGAAGGTAAACCTGTTCAACCTGGGAGAAGAAGTCAGCCGCAGCCTGGGACTGGAAGTAAAACTATACCGTGCTTTTATCATAGTTACCGCAGCAATCCTGGCCGGCAGTGCCGTCAGTGTTTCGGGAACCATCGGATTTATAGGACTTATCTCTCCGCACCTTGCCCGTATGCTGGTCGGCAACGACTATCGATATCTGATCATCCTGAGTTCTTTTATCGGTGCTTTCCTGCTTATTACAGCAGATTTACTTGCCCGGACAATATTTCAGCCGGTGGAATTGCCGGTAGGGCTTTTCACAGCTGCTCTGGGAGCGCCTTTCTTCTTTTACCTGATTTATCGAAAAAAGGACAGAACAATACTGGACTAAACAATAAATAAAATAGAAAGTTGTGTCACATAATCATATTGAAAGGGCGGACCTGGTGGCTACAAGATTGAGTTGCGATAATTTTTCGCTATATCTTTTCACCAGTTCCGCCATGGCCCCTTTTTTAGCATCGTGGGCAATCATCGCAATCGTGTATTTTTTCATTTCTCACCTTTAATCATTATACGCGCTCCAATCTGCTATAAATGACATGGGCGGCCAAGCTTTTCAGGAATTACCATATTGACAACGCCTTAATATCTCTGCTAACATACCGTTAAAACTTTTACAAAACTCAGGCGTTATAAATATTCTGATTATCTTTATATCTATATAAATATATTGTCACATTTTAAAGGGGACAAGTATGAGAACTTTCGAAGAGGATATGAAGCTGGCTGTCGCTTATCACGGGCACCTCTGTTCCGGGCAATGTATCGGTGTAAAAATGGCGCACTATGCCATGTCGCTTTTGGGGCTGGATAACGAATCCGAGGAGACCAAAATGAAAGTCTTCGTGGAATGCGACCGCTGCCCGGCTGATTCCATCGGCATAGCCACCGGATGCCGAATCGGCAGGCGCAGTTACAGTTTCTACGACTACGGCATAATCGCTGCCAGTTTTCTCGATATGAATACAGGCAAAGCGGTTCGCATCTATCACAAAAAGCGCATACACCCTGAAGACGGCGAGGATATGATTGCCTTTTATAAAAATCTGCCGTTTGAGGAGTTGCTTTCCTACCGCAACGTAAAAATAGAATTGAAACCCTGCGACCTGGCAGGCCCGCCGGTTGAAGACATTAATTGCGAGCAGTGCGGGGAGAACGTCATCGATTCCCGTCATGTGGTAAAAAACGGGAAAAAGCTTTGCCGAACATGTGCCGAGGGTGGATATTACAGTTTCCTGTAATAATTCGTTATATGAAAGGTAACTGATACAGGAATGGACGAAGAAAAAAGGAAAATACCCTACCCTGCAATTGTGATGGGGCTGGGTATTATATTGATACTGACTATTATCGTTTCTTTCTTCCTCGGTCGTTTTCCTATCAGCCCCGGCGAGCTCTTCCAAATCCTTTTCTCGCAGATATTTCCAATCGAACAAACATGGACAGTCCAGATGGAGAAAATCCTTTTCAACGTTCGCCTGCCCAGAATACTTTTAGCATGCCTTATCGGTTGCTCTCTGGCAGCTGCCGGCGCTGCTTATCAGGGTATTTTCCAGAATCCCATGGCGGCACCGGATATACTCGGAGCGACTTCCGGTGCTGCATTCGGGGCCGCCCTCGCCATTCTCAACGACGGCAATAATCTGGCCATCACGCTTTCCGCCTTCGCTTTCAGTTTGCTCACCGTTACCGTTGTCTATCTCATAAGTAAAAAGGCGAAAGGGAAAAAAGTGCTGGGTCTGGTTCTATGCGGCATCATGGTTAGTTCGCTCTTTACCGCGGGCACTTCCTATCTCAAGCTGGTAGCCGACCCCAACGACCAGCTCCAGGCTATCACCTACTGGCTGATGGGCAGCCTTTCCGGAGCAACACAAAAAACCGTGCTTATGGCTTTCATTCCAATGGCTATCGGATTGATTCCCCTCTTCCTTTTGCGCTGGAGGATAAATGTGCTGACGCTAGGCGACGAGGAAGCCCGCACAATGGGTATCAATCCCGCGCGCCTGCGCTTTATTATTATTATGTGCGCTTCGCTGGTGACGGCTGCCAGCGTATCGGTCAGCGGCATGATAGGCTGGGTCAGATTGGTGATTCCGCACCTGGCAAGAATGCTGGTGGGTAATAACTATAAGCACCTGATGCCGGCTACCATGCTCTTCGGAGCCGTATTCATGCTTCTTGTAGATAACATTTCCAGAAACCTGCTGCAGACCGAGATCCCCATCGGTATCCTGACCGCTTTTATCGGCGCCCCGTTCTTCGTTTACCTGATCACCAGAAAGGAAGAGGCATTTTGAGCATTGTAATTTCCAACCTGTGCTTCAGTTATGGCGAAAGACTGGTTCTGGATAACATCAACGTTACGGCAGAAAAGGGAAAATTATTGTCGGTGGTCGGGCCGAACGGAGTCGGAAAAAGCACGATGTTTTACTGCATACTCGGAATACTTAACAATTATAAAGGCATGATAGAAATCGAAGGCAGAGATATCAGGGGACTCGATATCAGGGAAATGGCAAAACTGATCGCCTATGTGCCGCAGAATCACTACCCCTCTTTCAACTTCAGCGTCTTCGACATGGTGCTGATGGGAACATCTATCCAGGTCTCTTCCGTATCGATTCCGGGGAAAGCCCAGATGAACCTTGTTTATTCGGCGCTGGAAAGACTGGGCATTTCACACCTGAAAAACCGCAGCTATACCAGAATCAGCGGCGGGGAAAGGCAGCTGGTATTGATTGCCCGGGCACTGGTGCAGCAAACCAAGGTGCTGATACTGGATGAACCGACAGCCAACCTCGATTTCGGCAACCAGGTACGGGTGCTGACGCAAATTAAATCCCTGGCAAAAGAGGGATATACTATTATCCAGTCGACTCATAATCCAGACCAGACCTTCATGTTTTCGGATCATATACTGGCAATGCTTAACGGCAAAGTACTGGCCGACGGAGTCCCCAGTGATGTTTTAACGGAAGAGCTGATAAACCGGTTATATGTTGTGGATGTCAATGTTCAGAGCCTTTTCCGTGATAGAGTACGCGTCTGCGTTCCTAAAAGTGTTATTAATGATAAACGATGACACGGCTGTGAATATAAAAAAGATTTATGTTATATAAATCTTGACATAGCGCAATATTACTGCTAATATATAGCACAGGATTAGATAGCGATACTCCCTGTTACGGAGGTGGGCGATGATGTGAAGAGAATAACAATATAATTCTGAATCAAGATGAATGGCAATGATTATTGCCAAATTTTAAAACCATCAATATATTTAATTCAATATTTCGTTTATCAATATACCAATATGGTTAACTCTAAATAATCAACTGAAAGATGGAGCATTATAAAATGAAATTAAATAAATTCAGTGGTATTTTTTTTGCCGTTATAATTTCAGCAATATTGATTTTCTCTTTATCCGGATGTAAAGAAACAATTACCACTACCGTAACCAAGACAAATACCAGTACAACAACACAGGTCACTACCGTTACCAATAATTCAACAATAACGGAAACGACCACACAGACCAATACCGTTACCAATACCACTACCGCCACTTCGACAGTTACCGAAACGACTACACTCGAACCGACAACTAAAATATTCACCGATTCGCTGGGACGATCAGTAGAGGTTCCGATCAATATTACCAAGGTTGCCCTCTCCGGCCCGCTGACACAGATCGTCCTGTTCGCACTCTGCCCTGATAAACTGGTGGGACTTGCCTCACCCTTCGATAAGTCGGCTGAAAAGTTCTTTGACCCGAAATACTACAATCTTCCCATACTCGGGCAGCTTTATGGCGGCAAGGGCACCCTCAACCTGGAAGAGATTGCTGCCACCGGTGCCGAGGTCATCATCGATGTAGGCGAACGGAAGACCAACATGACCGAGGATTTGAATACGCTTCAGGAGCAGATTGGCATCCCGTTCGTCCATATTGATGCATACACCGAAGGGATGGGAGATTGCTACCGGACACTCGGCAACCTGCTCGATATGGAAGAGGAAGCCGCGGCTATCGCCGATTACTGTGATGCAGTTTATGCCGATACGCTTGCCATTGTAGAGGCATTAGGTGAAAACGGCAAGGTGAAAATGCTGTATTTAACCGGGGATGCCGGGCTGAACGTCATCGCCAGCGGTTCCTACCATGCGGAAATTATCGACCTGCTCTGCGATAACCTGGCTGTGGTAGATAATCCTTCCAGCAAAGGCACCGGCAACGAAGTTGACCTTGAGCAGATTATGCTCTGGAACCCGGATGTTATCATCTTCAGCACCAACAGTATATTCGCCACGGTGGGAGAGAATGCCGATTGGGCGGCAATCACCGCTATCGCAAACGGCGACTTTTATGAAGTACCCTATGGCCCCTATAACTGGATGGGCTTCCCGCCCTCGGTGCAGCGATACCTGGGTATGATCTGGCTGTCGCAGCTTCTTTACCCGGATGTTGCCCAGTACGATGTCTATGCTAAG